>JAFNAH010000051.1 GCA_017860075.1 Acidobacteriota bacterium
CCACCTGTATGAGGCGGCCGCGGCTTACTACCAGGCCACGGGCAAGCGTGCCCTCCTCGACGTGGCTGTCAGGAGTGCCGACTTTGTCGCCGGCACCTTCGGACCGGCCCAGTCGCAACTCCGGCTCGTCCCGGGACACGAGGAGATCGAAATCGGCCTCGTGAAGCTCTATCGTGTTACGGGGAGAAGCAAATACCTGGATCTGGCGAAGTTCTTCGTCGACGAACGCGGCAACGCCGCGGGCCACAAGCTCTACGGGGAATACAGCCAGGACCATGAGCCTGTGGTGAAGCAGTCAGCAGCTGTCGGCCACGCCGTGCGCGCCGCCTATTTCTACTCCGGCGTGACAGACGTTGCCGCTCTCACCGGCGACATGCGTTATATGCCCGCAATGGAGAGAATCTGGACCGACATAGCATCGAGGAAGCTGTACCTTACGGGCGGTATCGGCGCCGCAGGCGGTATAGAAGGGTTCGGCCCGGCATACAACCTGCCAAACGACAGCGGCTATGCCGAGACCTGTGCCACGATCGCGTATGCGCTCTGGAACTACCGCATGTTCCGCTACTATGGCGACGCAAAGTACATGGACCTTTTCGAGCGGGCCGCCTACAACGCTTTCCTCTCCGGAGCCGGCATGAGCGGGAACCTGTATTTCTATCCCAATCCCCTGGCCTCGTTCGGGCGGCACGAGCGCAGCCCATGGTTTCCCTGCGCCTGCTGTCCGCCCAATGTCGCCCGGTTCATCGCGGCGATGGGAGGATTCGCCTACGGGGTTTCAGGGGAGAAGGTTTATGTGAATCTGTTCGCACAAGGCACTTCCACGATCGAGACGAGCGCAGGCAGGATTACCCTTTCCCAGACGACCGAGTATCCGTGGAAGGGTGAAGTCCAGATCCGGGTAATCCCGGAGAGGCCCTCGAACCTCACCCTCATGGTACGGATGCCGGGATGGGCACTCGGCCGGCCGCTCCCGAGCTCGCTCTACACCTATTCCGGGGAGACGAGTGAGAGACCGGTCGTGAGGGTCAACGGCGACGTCGTGGCATCCGATCCGGGCCATGGCTACATCCCGATAACCAGAACGTGGCAGAAGGAGGACAACGTTGAAGTGACGCTCCCCATGCCGGTGCGCCGCGTTGTGGCGGACAAGCACGTCAAGGCCGATTCCGGCCGCGTGGCCATCGAGCGCGGCCCGCTCGTGTATTGCGCAGAATGGCCCGATAACAACGGTTACGTCAGCAACCTCGTCCTCGACGACACAGCCGTCCTGACTGCCGAGGCCCGGCCCGACCTTCTCAACGGGGTGGTAGTCATCAAGGGAGAGGCAACAGCGTATCTTTACCGGAAAGGCAAGGTTACGAGCCGGAAGCAGCCACTGACCCTGATTCCCTACTACGCATGGGCTCATCGGGGAAAGGGAGAGATGGCCGTGTGGCTGGCCCGCCGGAAAGACAAGGCACGCGTCATCCCCGAGTCAGGCATGGCATCAACCGCACAGGTGAAGTAGGATTGAATCTCTTCGCCGGAAGTAGTTGAGGGCTCTGATATCCAGATGCCGAATCTCGTATGACGGAAACCCGGGCGTCCGGCAATTCCAGTGCGAGGGGCAGCCCGGCAGGACAGGTAAGACCTGATCCTACGCTGAATGCCATGATTCCTCTGCAGGCCGTCACCCCAGCCGCGCTGACTGAAGCCATCCCGGGTGTCCCCATCGAAGAGGCCCGCCGGATCGTGGGCGCGATTCATCGCCACGACCGTCTTCCTGCCGTAGTACGTAACGTTCGCCGGATTACACTGGATCGAGTCCGCGCCGCCGGAGCACTGCCGACCCTCGCTGTTCGCGGAGCGCAGTGCAGCCGGATCGATCCCTTCGTGAAATACTCCCTGTCAACTCCCGGAGGCGAGGTCGTCGAGACGGTCCGGATCCCTCTCGAGCGGCACGGGCGATACTCTGTATGCGTAAGCTCGCAGGCGGGCTGTGGCCTCGGGTGCGCGTTTTGCGGCACAGCCCGACTGGGCTTCCAGCGGAACCTGGAGACGTGGGAAATAATTGAGCAGGTGCACGTGGTCCGGCGCGGGCTCAATCGGGTGCAGGGGCAGAGGGTTCACGGAATCGTGTTCCAGGGCATGGGCGAGCCTCTGGCCAACCTCGATAACGTGATCGAGTCGATCCATGTGGCAAATGAGCCGAGCGGGCTGGCGATCGACGGGCGCGCGATCACAGTATGCACGGCAGGGCTCCCCGCAGGAATCCGCCGCCTGGCGCGGGAGGCACCGGCGGTTCGGCTCGCCCTCTCCATCGCCAGTCCTATTCCTTCGGTCCGCCGGCGCCTGATGCCGATCGACCTGGCATTTCCCCTGGCAGAGGTCCTGGACGCTGCACTCGAGCACTCGATGGTCACGGGGTTGGCCCCGATGTGGTCATTTACACTGCTGGACGGGGTGAACGATTCTGTTCATGATGCTCGCAGCCTGGCTCAACTCGCCCGGGACTTCAGGCGGAGAGGCGGCTTGCGGCCGCGCATCAGCATCGTGCCATTCAACCCGATTGATCCTGCCGGGCCGCAGAGCTTCGTCCGGTCCAGTCATGACCGGGAAGCGGCGTTCCGGCGGGTTCTCAGTGAAGCCGGCCTGCCTTCGCACAAGCGCTATAGCGGCGGAGCCGACATTCTCGGAGCCTGTGGGCAGCTGGCCGGCTCCCACGCACAGCACACGGGGCAGATGCCGTTCGTCGCTCTGACCCCACCCCCTGTCGACGATTGAGGAGGATGGGTACTTCAAGCACCGGTTTTCAGGATTGCCCAGCCCGAATCTCCATGCTAGGTTGGATCGCTTGCGGATCCTGAACACCCTTCGACCTTGATTGGGAGGCCTGGAAATGAGACTAGGGACTTTTTGCTCTTTATCGATGGCACTGCTCGTGAGCGCCGCTGCCTGCAATCGCATCGAGTGCAAAGCGGAGCAGCCCGCCGCCGTTGATTGTTCAGCCGTCAATGTTCTGACCGAACCCGAAAAGGCTGCGGGATGGGAGCTGCTCTTCAACGGAGTGGATCTGAAGGGCTGGCATGGGTACAACGGACAGAGCACGCAGTTCTGGGCGGTCGAGGACTGCGCGCTCAAGTCAATCGGGACGGAAGGCAACTACGGCAGCGATCTCCGCGCGGACCTGGTCAGCGACAAGCAGTTTGAGAACTTCGAGATCAGCATCGACTGGAAAGCCTCGAAGGGCGGCAACAGCGGACTGATGTACGCTGTCGTGGAAGACCCGAAGTACCAGGCAGCATGGATGACCGGTCCCGAATACCAATTCATCGACGAGGTAGGCTTTCCCGAGAAGCTGGAAGAGTGGCAGAAGGCCGGCGTCGACTACGGGATGCACCTGCCCGGCGGCCCGAAGGATCTTAAACCTGCAGGCGAATGGAACAACACCAGGATTCTCGTGAACGGCACGCACGTCGAGCACTGGCTGAACGGCGCCAAGCTTCTGGAATTTGAGCGGTGGAACGAAGAGTGGAACAAACTCCGCGCATCGGAGAAGTGGAAAGACTATCCCGATTACGGGCTGGCCAGGGTCGGCCACATCGTGCTCCAGGATCACGGCAGCGTGTTCTGGTTCAGGAACATCAAGATCAGAGAGATAAAGTAGAGGCCGGCACCGCCTGGAAAGGGAGTCGGCAGTGATCCGGCGCGCCGGGAGGATGCTCGCCACCGAGCGGGAGACTGCTCTTTTTTTGAATCGATCGGCGGCTTCTGTGTATTAATCTTCAGCAGGTGTGCAAGGAGTCCCTGCATCTTGATACTCAGAAGCGCAAATCTGCGAGGAGAACTGTCATGGAGAACAACGTGCCAGCCGCCGGGATTACCGGTCCGGGCGAAGCGGTCCCGACGATGGGTTTCTTCCAGAGGCTGATCGGGGTCTATTTCGAGCCGCGAAAGACCTATGAGGACATCAGCCGCAAACCGTCATGGCTGGGGATCTGGATCATTGCCAGCATCCTCGGGATCGGGATGAACTACGTGCTCACCACGCGGATCGATCACGAGACTCTGATGCGCAAGAGCCTTGCGATGAACCCGATGACGAAGAACCTGCCCGAAGAGCAGATCCAGACCATTGTGTCGCAGCCGCAGGGAGCCTTCGCGCGCTACAGCCAGATGATCTTCGCTCCTGTCGGCGTACTGCTGGTTTACATCCTGATCGCGGCAGTCTTCCTGCTCCTTTTTGTCCTGATGGGGGCCAACATCAGTTTCAAGAAATCACTGGCCGCTACATTCTGGGGCATGGGGCCGCCCGGCATAATCGGCGGTATCTTCGCGATCATCGTCATGTACCTCAAGGATCCGGTGGACATCGAAGTCAATCCTGTCGCCAACGTGGTAAGCAACCTCGGTCTGCTGGCGGCGGAGAAGGAGCATCCGATCCTCAACAGCCTGCTGTCTTCGATCGACGTCTTTTCGTTCTGGACGATCTTCCTGCTTTCCCTCAGCTTCGCGGCGATCTCAGACCACTCGATGACCGTCAAGAAATCGGCGACGGGCGTTCTGATACTCTGGGCGCTGTGGGTAATCGGGAAGGCGGCCTTTTTCGCAATATTCTGACCGGTACTCCGGGGTCATCGCCAGCTGTCTCGAACCGCACCAGGGCAGGCGGCAGCCCTGTCGACAATTGGACCTGGAGTTCGACTCGACTCGGACGCGGATCCGGGCCGGCGGTGCGCGCCGCGGGTCGATGAGCCGTCAGTCAGCGGATCACTTCGTCGCTCTCGACCTTGCCGTCCAGCAGGCGGATCACACGGTGGGCATGCGCCGCTATGTCATGCTCGTGAGTCACGAGGATGATGGTATTCCCCCGCTTGTGGAGGACGTCAAACAGGTTCATGATCTCGGAGCTGGTCTGTGAGTCGAGGTTTCCGGTGGGCTCGTCCGCGAGAATGATGGAGGGGTTGTTGACCAGGGCACGCGCGACGGCCACCCGCTGGCGCTGACCGCCGGACAGCTCGTTGGGTTTGTGGTACATGCGCTCCCCGAGTTCGACCGACTGCAGCGCTTTGATGGCCCTCTCTTTGCGCTCGGCCGCGGGTGTTCCGTTGTAGATCAGGGGCAGCTCGACGTTGTGGAGCGCCGTGGCCCTGGCAAGCAGGTTGAAGGTCTGGAAGACGAAGCCGATTTCCTTGTTCCGGATGTGAGCGAGTTCGTCATCGTTCATGTCCGATACGAGCCGGCCGTTCAGATAGTACGATCCTTTGGAGGGCGTATCGAGACAGCCGATCAGGTTCATCATCGTGGACTTGCCGGATCCGGAGGGGCCCATGATGGCGACATACTCGGCGCGCGTGATTTCGAAAGAAACGCCCCGGAGCGCGTGTACTTCCTCCGCTCCCATCACGTAGGTCTTCCAAAGATCATCAGTCTTGATCAGAACACCTTCCGGCGGTGCCCCGTTTCCGTCATGCCCAGTCATAGTTCGCTCGTTCCTTCAGCCTGATCAGCTCTTCTTTTCAGATTGAGCCAGGGGTTTCGTGTTGTCAATCTTCACCCGGTCGCCATCCTTGATGGTCCGGAGTGTCTGGAAACTTCCGGACACCACCTCCTCGCCCTCTTTCAGGTTCGCCGTGATCTCGATCTCGGACTCGCCGGTAATGCCCGTCTTGACGGGGCGGAATCGTGCGATCTTGTCCTTGTTCACCACGAACAGGCCCTCGAGCTCCTTCTTCTTCGGTTTGTCTTTCGAAGAATCGGCGCGCGCCACGGTTCCGGAGGGTTTCTTCTTGTTCAAGTCCGGCTCGACGTACTTGCCGTCCTTGTCGACCTCGACCTCACGGATCGTGAGCGCCTGGATAGGAACGGTGAGCACGTTGTTCTTGGTGTCGGTGGTGATATCACCGGTGCAGGACATGCCGGGTCGCAGCTTGGGCGACGGATTCCTGATTGTGACGATCACCTTGAAATCCTTGGCCTCCTGCTGTGTCGCGCCGGTCGCGCTCTTGATCGGGCTGTTGCCGATCTCGGTCACTTCTCCTTCCATGCTCTCGTCGGGAAGCGCATCGACCTTGACGGTTGCGATATCCCCCAAGGAGACGTTGATGACGTCGGTCTCGTCAACCTTGAGCTCGGCCTGGATCACGCTCAAGTCGGCGATGGTCATGAGGGTCGCCTGCGGGTTGCTGAGGATACCCGGGACCGCACGCTCGCCTTTCTCGACGTTCAGCTGCGTGATCACTCCGCTGAGAGGGGAGTTGATGGTCGTCTTCTTGAGGACATCGGTGGCGCGGGTCAGGTTTGCCGCAAAGGACTTGCTGCGACTCAGCGAAGCCGAGTAGCTGCTCTTCATCTGATTGATGTTGTTCCTGGAAACGCGCAGCTGAGCCTCCGCCTGGGCCAGGCCGGCCTTGGCAACCAGTAGTTGGGACTTGGCGACCTTGGCGTCGGTCATTGCAACATCGTACTCTTCGCGCGAGATCAGCCCGTCCTCGTGCAGCTGCTGCTTGCGCAGGAAGCTGGCCTGGATGCGAGTGTTGTTGTTCTGCGCCTGTTCGAGTGTCGCCTTCGCCGCATCCAGCGCCGCCTCGTCCCGTGCCAGGTTGCTTTCGGCGTTCAGGATCTGCATTTCCTGCGCGCGAGACTCGGCCATGGCAGCTTCATACGAAGCGCGGGTTGCATCTGTATCCGCGGCGGTCTGGATGGGATCGATCTTCAGCAGGAGATCTCCCTTCTTCACCCTGTCTCCTTCCCTGACGGGGAGCTCGGTAATCACGCCTGCGATTTCCGTCTGCAGGTCGACAAACTCTTTGGCGCGGATCTCTCCACTGGCAGACACCTTGGACTTTAGAATGTCCTGAATCTGTGCCTTGGAGGTCTGAACCAGGACCTCATCCTTGCGGGTCATCTTAATGCTGACGAAGACGATCGCGGCGAGAACGACCACCGCACCGCAAGCGATCCAGATCTTCTTCTTCTTACTCATCAGACCTCCTTGGGACACCTGCAGCGGAACGTGAATTACTACGAGCGCCGGCGTTCAAAAGTTTCAGAAATCCGACCGCTGACGCGAGATCCGGGCTGCGGCTATGTCCCACTTCTGTTCCTGTGCAACCAACAAAACCCTCTATTATACGAAATTGGTGGGGCGATAGGAACAGAGCGTGGTAAAATCGCGCCTTTTCGCGTCGGCCTGCGGGCTGAAGGCTCGAATCAATGTCTCTTCAAAGCGAGGACCTGCGCCAGTTGGAGCACATGGCGCCTCTGGTTTTCGCGTTTCTTCTCAGGTTCCTGAGCTGGGATCAGGCGCTCGCTCTCGCCGCCCTGGCGGTCATCTATGCACTCTTCGTCTCCTCGCGGTTGTGGCGGGCTGCACAGCGTCGGGATGAAGCGGAAAGGGGATTCTCGCCGGGCAAAGTAGCCTACGCCGTTTCCATACTGTTCCTGGTGCTCCTGTTTCCGGATGACGAGTACATCGTATCGGCCGTATGGGCAAACCTGTCCATCGGGGATGCCGTTTCCAATCTCGCCGGCCGCCGGTTCGGGCGCACGCGACTGCCCTGGAGCACAGATAAGACCTGGGTAGGTATGGGAGCGGCGTTCCTCGCGTCCTCGCTGGCCGGATTCATACTCCTGGTATGGACCGGGATCCCCGGTGCCGGCGCCCGCATCTGGACTCTGGCGGCGCTGTATGCGGTTGCGACATCAGTGGTTTGCTCGCTGGTCGAGACGCTGCCGCTGCCTGTCGACGACAACAT
>JAFNAH010000454.1 GCA_017860075.1 Acidobacteriota bacterium
CGTGCAATAGCATCCCCAGCCCCGGATGCAGAACTCGTCGTAGATCGAATACATGAGCAGGCTCGGCTTGGCCCTGGCCACCCGGACCGCCCTGCGGAGGTACTGATCCACGAGGCGGCGAAAGCCTTCGTGCTGCAGGCATATCTGCGTACCCACGGGTTTGCCGGCCGGATCCAGCATCCGGTAGTCATGATTGTTTTTGTAGAACCAGTCGGGGACGTCTCTGTACTCGGCGCGGAGGTACAGATTGACCTTCATGCCGGTTTTCTGGAAGAAATCCAGCGCCCGCTCCAGGCCCGAGAAATCTCCCTCTGTCTCCGACGTCATGGCGCGCATGGCGTACTGAAGCCACCATGTGTTGGCGCCGTAGGCGTCCTTGCTGCTCATGACCAGGTCGTAATCCTGAGGAGTGAAGCAATCGGTGCCGGCATCCAGGACCATCGGGAAGGGCCGGCCGTTCAGCAGGATCATTCCTTTGGAGACGACGGTCTTGTTGATCCCGGCGGCGCTTTCTTGTGAGCGGGTCGGCCGCTGGCCCTGACTGGATGCCACGTCTGTATAGAGGTTCAAGGCAAAGAGAAGGACGACGAGTGCAGGTCTGCGCATTCGAATCACCTCAAGAGATTATCGCCCGGATACGCTCTTCAGTAACCATCGGGCTACTGCGGAATCATCGGACTGGTCTCCCAGGACGAAGTTTCCCGAAGCCGCGGCGCGTGCGTAGGCCTTGCGGGCGGATTCATACTCAGTTCCGGCGGCTTCAAGCAAGGCGCGGCGATTGAGTCCGTCGACCAGGCTCTCCAGCCGCACCGGACGCGGCGCCAATGCGGCGGTTAGATCGCATAAATCACCGACAGTCAATATCCCTGGGATGATCACGTCGTGCGGGAGATAGCAGAACCGGCTCTGCAAGACCGACGCGAAACTTATCAGGCCCCCGCGGGCATACACCGCCTGCACATCCTTCTCGTACACGCCGGTCAGTAATGCCAGCAAGCCGCCCAGCGGCTCAGACAGAGGGGGCTCCTCGGGGATCCCGAGCGGGATTGTCAGATTCCTGTCCGGGGGATTGACCGCAGCGGACGAATCGCCCCAGACCGCGATCCGGCGGGTATTGAGATCCGGCCGGGTGCGCAGGTACACGAGCAGGGTGCGGACATCCCGCAGCCGCGCACCCACCAGGGTCTCACCCAGCATGAGTTCGGTGGAAGAAATGGCAGTGTCCGCACTTTCACGGCCGCGGGCAGTCCCGGACCTGGTTTCTCCGGTCCCTCGAAGGTCAGGAAGGCAAACGGCCGCGCCACCCTTGACCAGCTGCGCGAGGGTTGCGGATCGCTCCCGCAAGAAGCCGGCTTTGCCGGACTGGCTCAGTCCGAGAACGACGGGCCTCGGAGTCTTGTCCTGGTCGGATTTCAGAATCAACAGTGGCACCAGGATTCCCGGCTCGGTCTCGAGGACGACCTGCTCGACAGCAAGCCCGTCATCTTTGTTCCCGTACCTGCCGGCGCTCAAGACGCGCGGTGAACCCACCTGAACGGGGCCGAGTACGCTTGCCAACGTTGACTGGAGGCTTGCAAGTCTCGAATCACTCTCGAGGCGGTCCAATTGAGTACGGCTCTGAACCACTCTTTCCCGGCCCAACCGGTATGCCAATGCATGAAGGTCCTGCTGCTCGAGTTCCCGCACCGTTTCGCCTCGCAGGCAGATCAAGTCTTCTTCGGGGAGGCGCTTCTGATACTCGTTTGGCGGGCCGCCGGGGATCAGGAACCAGCGCTTCAAGGCAGCGTGGATTCGCTCCCTGTGAGTCGCGCCGATGTTGTTGCAGTGCGAAGCCTGGGGAGGCCTGCCTTGCAGGACGCCGAAGCCAGTCGTGTAATCGAGGAAGTCCGGATGGCCATAGAAGTCCGTGTAGATTCGCTGAAGCCGCTTCCATACGGGATCGTGCTCCCGGTCCCAACTGAACTCGTGAGCGTAAATGAGGTAACGGGGCGCGATACTCCCGACGATGACCCACGGGAGGAATCCGTCGCGGCAGGAAAGCCGCAGGTTGCGGGTGGACTCCCAGTCGCCGCTCCCGGCGTAATTGAAAGTGTTCTCGGGATCAGCCGGGAGGGGGTAGGGGCTCTCCGGCTGAGGCCCGCCGAAGTTGAACGGGACCGCCGCCCTGATGCGTTCGTCCATTGATGCCGCGATGGCTGCGGGATCACCCCCACCCGCTACAGAACCCATCAGAGCGATCCGTTGGGGATCGATACCGTCGCGGGATAAGAGCAGGTCCACCCCTCGCGAAAGATCCCATGCCATCCAGCCTGCCAGACTGTCGCCGATCAGGTGCAGTTGAATGCCCTCAATGTAGCGGAAGTGGTAGTCCTGCCTGCCGACCGGGAACTGCCCCGGATAGCTCTGAGCCGAGACAAAGGGATGCTGGCGGCGCTCGCCGTGGCCGAGTTGGTCCATGACCAGAACCAGGCAACCAAGTCTCGCCCACGTCATTCCCATGTCCTGCAGTTCGCCCTGCGTCTTGGGATTGTGGTGACTATGGCAGATGAGGATACCCGGCATCGACTTTCGAACGGGGTCGGGCCGATAGAGGTTGGCAGTAACCCACAGGCCGGGACGGCTTTCAAAAACCAGGTTCTCAATGACGAACCCATCGCCCGGAACAGTCCTGGTGGTCAGCCGGCGCGGATTCCCGGGGATATCCGGAAATCGGCCGAGGGAGGCCCGCAGGGCTTCCAGGCGTGTACGCTTAAAGGATTCCCATTGTTCCCGGTCGGCGATTCTCTGCCATTCCCGGGACGAACGGCGATTGGCTGCCGCGATGCCCTCCTGAGCGTGCTTCTCGAGCATCTTGGAGAGTTCCTCGTG
>JAFNAH010000455.1 GCA_017860075.1 Acidobacteriota bacterium
GAGGGCGCTATCTGTCTGCGTGAGGGAGGTATTGAGGAGGTTGCCGGCCGTCTTGATTCGCAGGTAGCCGGCCGTGCCGTCCGGCATGCTGGGGAACACGGTGGACACGGTCTGATTGGTCCGGTTTGTCGGGTACGCTATCAGGCCGGTCTTCTGCTCGGCGGAGCTGCCATCCTGGTTGTATCTCGTGACATCGTACGTAGTCTGCACATAGTCGGGATTGACGATGTCGAGCTCGGTCGAGATCCCGGTTCCCTTGGCTATGTCCGGCACGATCCATTCGGTGAGCGGCTTCGGGAAAAGAGGCGCTGCATCCAACCGGCTGAGATTCGTGTCGCCTATCGTGTAATAACCAACCGTTTCAGGCAAGGAGGTCAATATGGACAGCCAGCCGGCTTTGTCATTCGTCGGATCGAAGTGGAAGATCTCCCCAACGGTCAGCGACACCTGCTCGTTCGGGCGCAGGTCGTAGTCTACGGGATTAGTCACGCCCGTTCCGGTTATGGTCTGGCCGTAGACATCAAGCGCCGCGAACGTGACCTTGTTCATGGCGGGCGCCAGGTTGACGAGACTCACGCCGGTGAAGCGCGACGGCGAACTGGCAAACGTCGCACTGTCAATGAACGAGACCCGCTCGACGAGGAAAAGGACGTTGATGGTAAAGTCCACGACAGCGAGGGAGTTCCCGTCCGGGGTGAGGCCGACGCGCGAGGACTGGTTCGTGCCTTTGTCTCCCGGATCTCCGACGTAGGTCTTTCCGACGACTATATTGTTCAGGATGTCGTGCTGGTAGACCGTGTTATCGGAGGAGGCAGTGTAGAAGACATACTTCGAGTCGGGCGAGAACGAAACATTCGACCCGTCCACCGACTGCGTTCCCGGCGTCTGCATTTCAGACAGCGCGTTGAAGTTCGATGTAGGGATCTTCCACAGGCTCGTGGTGCACAGGACTATCCAATACGCGCCATCAGGCGTGATGCCCGTGAAAAGCGGCTCGGACCCAACCGAGGCGGTGCTGAGGCGCTCGCCGGTAGAAGTCCTGAACAGGAGGACGGTATCGCTGCCATAGATACTGTTCACGTCCTTGCTGGTGATGATCCCGGTGCTCCCATCCTGGGAGAGGACGGCCTGGCTGACAATCGTGTAGTTGATCGATTTGCCAGTGGGTCCCGTCATCGTGCTCTTGATCGTGAGACTTGCGGCGTTGACGAAAACGAGGGTCTCCTTCAGAGTGTCCACGACCATCAGCACGGACCCGTCGGACGAAACCGTGATCCGGCAAGGGCTGCTGAATCCCCCCAAACGGGCGAGTTCGCGCCCGTCAGCCATGGAGAACTTGATGACCTCGCCTGTGCCGGTGGAAGAGACGTACCCCGTAGCTCCGTCCGGTGAGACTGCGACAACGCTGCCGAAGCCGAATTCAGCCCCCTCGAAGGTGTAGGTGGCGACAACCGTGTCACTTTCAATGTCGACCAGGAACACACGGTTTTCCGCCACCGATGCGAGAGCGATCGTCCGGCCGTCCGGAAGCGGCGTCGCAGCAGACGGTTTCCCGCCCGTCACGATTCGCGCCATGATCTCGCCGGTTGCCGTGGAAAAACCAACGACCGTTCCCGAACCTGCATAAGCGACGTATCCCCGGGTGCTGTCGCCCGAGAAGACCATGTTGGGAGCCACATTGTCCGATGCCTCGAGGTTTACGTCGAACTTCAGCTTCACCTCGGGATCTCCGGTGTTCGGGTCCACCTTGCCGTACACCCTCAGTTGGCCCCAGGCCTGGTCAGCAAGGGTCATGAACAACAGGCAAAGGACGACAGGCAGGCTTCCCATGGCCGCCTTCACATTTCTATGCATTACCATGGCTCCGTAATTCAAATAGACACACAATCACCGGGTAGCGCCTCTGCGGTGAGACAACTAGCGCCGTGCTGCGATTTCGAGGCTCCGGACCTCACCTCCGGTAGCCGTTTCGATCTTCTTCAGCAACTCGTCTTCCAGGCCCTTGAGGCTGGTTGCCCACTCCGGATCGGTGACCTCCACGATCAGGTGCCATCCCTTGAAAGCGCGTGGCCGGCAGGCGGACGCAAGCCTCTCGCCAACCAGCCGGGGCCAGGCGCCCTCGAGGCAGGACAACACCCACTCTTCGTGCCGGTCGGTGCCTCGGAAAATCGAGAAGACGATGTTCGATACCGGTTCCATATGAGATCAGCGAACGGGAGGAGCACTCCTCCCTGCAGCAGCCATCGCACCCTGGGCCCGTCTTATCAATGCAGGCATCAACGCCTCAATCCCGTCCCGGACGCATGCACTTGTACTCCCGCCTTATTCGCGGGAACAATCGCCGCCGGGAGCAATCCGCACAAAAGAATGTTGCAGAAGGCAGTGGCCATCTTCAGGCCCCGGCGGAGAAGGAGGTGACTCAACGAGGCAAAACCTCCGCAAACATATCAAAAACGATACAATCATATGATAATAAATGAGTTTGCGCGCGCTTTTTCGCCTGCAGCAAAGCCATGGGAATCGAGAGATGACAAGAGCGTCCGCACCCCGATGGATTCTGGCGTCGGCCTCCCCCCGCAGGAAGGAGATACTTGCCGGCCTCGGGATGCATTTTGCCGTGGATCCCTGCACTCTTCCCGAGCCCACACAACACCCCGGGGAGGAACCCTCCGCCTACGCTGTCCGTGCAGCGCGGGAAAAGGCACGCGCAGTCGCAGCAAGGCACAAGGCCGGCATCGTCATCGGGGCGGATACCATCGTCGTTTGCGGGAAGCAGATTCTCGGCAAGCCGGTCGACAGGAAAGAGGGGCGGCGAATGCTCGAGCAGCTCGCCGGTCGCTGGCATGAGGTCATCACAGGCCTGTGCCTTTGCGACCTCAACCTGGGGAGGACGCGCGCCGGATTCAGCGTGACGCGCGTGCATTTCAGGCGTCTTTCGGCCCGGGAGATCCGGTGGTATCTCGGCACGGGCGAGTACTCGGACAAGGCCGGCTTTGCATGAGGTTGGGCTACGACCTGATTCCGCAGCTTGTGGTCGGGAATCCCTCGCGCTCGTGAGGCAAATCGTCCGCCTGACGGCATAGTCGAGCGCGTGGCTGCGACTCTCGGGGTCGGGATCGGTATCGGCGTCGGTATCGCTGTCGATATCGTTTGGCGGCGGATTCAACCCTCAGGGCAGACGAATGGTCGGAGTCTCGAATTCCATACACGCTTGCGACGCCGATTCCGATTTCGACCCGGGGGGTTGCGCGGAGGCGGCTCCTGCTATCCCCACTTCATCTTCTCGCGCAGCAGCGCGAAAAAGGTGCTCCCTGCAGGCTGGACCAGCCTCCAGGAAGGCTCCCAGAGTGGGATAGAGGATCGGGCCCCCGGCAGAAAGCGAGTAGGCCGTGGAACCGGTCGGGGTCGAGACGATCAGTCCGTCAGCCCGGGTGACGGTGACCAACTGGGAGTTGACCGTGATCTCGAGGTCAATTATGCGTGCTATGGCTCCTTTGTTGATGACGGCATCGTTCAGTGCCAGGTATCGGTTCAGCGCGGTACCCCCGCGATCCACCTCCACCTGGAGCAGCATGCGCTCCTCCAGCGCATAGTCGCCCCGGATCAGATTCTGCAGCGCGGGCCGCATGTCGTCGATCTTCACTTCGGCCAGAAAACCCAGGGAACCAAGATTGACGCCCAGGATGGGAACACCGTGGGACACAACGATACGCGCGGCATGCAGGAAAGTGCCGTCTCCGCCGAATACGGCAACCACGTCCACGCTCGACGCGAACTCACTCGTCGGGAGTATTGCGCAAGGCGCGGTTTCCTGCAGAGCAGAACCCTCATCCAGGAAGACCTCCACACCGAGCGACTGCAGCCAGGGGACTACCTCGCGCAGGAGAGCGGGTATGCGGGAGTCCTCGCGCTTCAAGATCAGGCCGATCCTGCGTACCGGGGGATTCATGGCCCGGATGATAGACCAAGGACAAGCTGAAGGTACAACAAAAACTCCTGGTTGCCTTTGGCGCCGGCGACCGGCGAAGGCATGCTCCCCACGACCTTGAATCCGAGGCTGCGGGCGCAGTTCTCGACTGATTCCAGGGCGTGGAGGCGCTTACCAGGATCGCGCACGATCCCACCTTTTCCCACATCTCCCTTCCCGACCTCGAACTGAGGTTTCACGAGCAATACAAGGTCGACGGCCATGCGACCCGGTGCGTCATGCGGCGCGGCGAGCAGGGCGTCGCGGAGGGGGCCAAGGATAAGGGTGAGGGAGATGAACGAAAGGTCGGCTGTGATGAGTGAGATTCCGGGAGGCAGGTCCGTGGCGGAGATGAACCGGACGTTGTACTGGTCATGTATGACGACCCGCCGGTCCGATTGCAGGCTCCAGGCCAGCTGACCGCGGCCAACGTCGAAGGCGTGCACCGCCCGCGCCCCCTGCCGGAGCAGACAGTCGGTGAATCCCCCGGTCGAAGCCCCAAGGTCCGCGCAGATGCGGTCTTCCACGCTGATTCCGAAGTGGCTGAGCGCAGCCTCCAGTTTGGCGCCGCTCCGGCTTACGAAGCGCCGCTCTCCGAGGATTCGCAGGCGCGCCTCCTCCGGCACAAGGTGGCCGGGCTTGTCGATCTTCTGATCGTCGGCCAGGACATCGCCCGCAAGGATCATCGCCTGGGCTTTCTGGCGGCTGGGCGCGAGTTCCCTCTCGACCAGCAGAAGATCGATGCGCTTCTTCATGGGGAACCGTGCCCGTGACAGTGCCGGAGAGCCTGATTCATTTCGAGCGATCGACTACGAGACGCGCGAGGGCACGCAAGGGTTCGGCAGGCTCGCCGAGGCTGCGAGTGTCTTCGATGGCTTGCGCGACCAACTCCCGTGCCCTTCGCCGCGAAGCTTCCAGGCCGTGAAGCGCGGGATAGGTGGCCTTCTTCACCTGCAGGTCCTTGCCGGCGGTCTTGCCGAGGCTCTGGCTGCTCCCGGTCCGGTCGAGGATGTCATCCATGATCTGGAAAGCAAGCCCGACTTTGCTCCCGTACTGCGTCAGGGCAGCCAGCTGCGCCGGACCGGCACCTGCCGCGATTCCGCCGCAGCGGGCGCAGACAGTCAGCAGGGCGCCGGTCTTGGACCGGTGGATGTAATCGAGGACGTCCGGGCCGATGGTTTGGCCTTCCGATTCGATGTCGACCACCTGGCCTCCGATCATGCCGTCGATGGTGCCCGTCGCACGGGCGATCTCGCGGATGATGACCAGCCGCACCGAATCGCCGAGATGAGGCAGATCCGTTAGCAGCTGATAGCAGCGCGTCATGAGCGAATCACCCGCGAGGATCGCGATCGCTTCGCCGAACACCTTGTGGCTGGTGGGCACACCTCGCCTGAGGTCGTCGTTGTCCAGCGCCGGCAGGTCATCGTGGATCAGCGAATATGTATGGATCATCTCGATGGCGGATCCGAGGTGCATGAGCGTGTCCCGGTTTCCACCCAGGCTGGTGCCGGCAGCCAGTACTAGCGCGGGACGCAGCCGCTTTCCCCCTGCGAAGACAGAGTACCGCATCGCACGATGGATCGTAGCGGGGTGCTGTGTCTCAGGCGGCAGGAGGCGATCCAGGTAGCGGTCGACCTCCTGGCTGCACTCCCGCAGGTACGCTGCGATGTCCATGGATCCTTCCGCGCCCGGATTCATTCGCCCTCGACTCCCGGCGTGAAAGGCGTTTCCTTCATCGTGCCGTCGGCGGCACGCGTGAGGACCTCGACCTTCCGCTCCGCCTCCTCGAGCTTGTCGCTGCAGAAGCGGCTCAGCTTCACGCCCTGTTCAAACAACTCCAGAGCTCGATCGAGGGTCAGATCGCCTCCCTCCAGCTGGCTGACGATCTCCTCCAGCGATTTGAGGGCCGATTCGAAATCCTTTACTTTCAGCTCCATCGCAACCTCACTT
>JAFNAH010000456.1 GCA_017860075.1 Acidobacteriota bacterium
GCCACCTGGTCGGCGTACCCGTTGAACATCAGCGTCTTGCGCTTGAAGAACTCTCCGATGCGTCTTTCCCTGGCCTGGCTCCACCGGGGATGATCGACTTCCGGGTTTACGTTCGAATAGAAGCCATACTCCTCCGGCGCCGCCAGGTTCCAGCTGGTCGGCGGCTGCTTCTCGACGAAGCGGATCTTGACGATCGACTTGATGCTCTTATACCCGTATTTCCAGGGTACGACCAGGCGGATCGGGGCGCCATTCTGGTTCAACAGCGTCTCACCGTAGAGCCCGACCGCCAGTATGGTCAACGGATGCAAGGCTTCGTCCATCCTGAGACCTTCGACATAAGGCCAGCGGAGGATCCAGCGCTTCTGCCCCGGCATTTGATTCGGATCGTAGAGCGTCTGGAAGGCCACATATTTTGCCTTGGAGGTCGGCTCGACGGCCTTGATCACCGAGGCAAGCGGGATCCCGATCCAGGGAATCACCATCGACCAGGCCTCGACACAACGGAGCCGGTAGACACGTTCTTCCAAAGAAGGATGCATCTTGAGGATGCTCTCGACGTCATAGAGCCTCTCCTTCTTGACCTCGCCTTCAATCGAGACGGTCCACGGGACGGTGCGGAGCGTGTGGGCGTTATTTGACGGGTCGTCCTTGTCACTCCCGAATTCGTAGAAGTTGTTGTAGGTCGTGATGTCCTTGAGTGGTGTCAGCTCCTCACCCTGGGTACTGAGCTCGCTCTTCCTGAACTGCAGCCGCTCGCCGGATGGCGAAGGGCTCGCTCCCAGCGCGGGCAGGATCCGGCTCGCGGCCAGGACGGCCCCCGTCACTGCAGCCTCCTTCATGAATGTGCGCCGGTTCAGATAAATCTCCTTCGGCGTGATCTCCGAAGGTCGAATGTCGGAGGGTTTCCTAATCAGCATGGGCATTTCTCCTTACTTGAATCATACAGCCCGCGTCAGTCTTCACCCCGGGAAGTGATGATGCTCTCGAGGCTCGCGAGCAGTTCATCCGCTCTCCGCCTGTCCTCGTCGGCCGCCTTCTCCTTTGACTTGTTCAATGCCTCTACCGCTGAACGGAGGTCGCCGTCGATGGCGTAAACCAGGCCGAGGTTGAAGAAGAGATGAGAGCAGCCGGGTTCTATCCTGGCGGCTATTTCGTAGTGAAGCCTGGCCAGACGCAGGTCGCGGGATTCGAAGTAAAGATTGCCCAGATTGAAGTGCGATTCGAAATGCCGGGCATCGTGGCGCAGCGCGCGGGTGAAGCAGTCGAAGGCCCGGGATACGTTTCCCGCCTCGAATTCGAGAATACCCAGGTTGCAGAAGGCATCCGTGATCGACTCCCCCTCGGATATCGCCTTCTCGTAGCATTCCCGGGCCCTTGCGTCACCGCGCTCGTGAAGCAGGAGGGCCTCGGCGAAGGGGCTGAGCTTGACGGGAATCTGGATGACCTGGCCCGAAGGGGGTGGAAACAGGTTCAATTGCCCGCGAAGTTCGGAATCGATCTGGCTGACGGACAGTCCCTGGCTGCGAAGTTCGCGCACCCTCCTGAACTGACGCAATCCCTGCAGGTCGAAACGGACTTCGTGGCTTTCGGGGGACGAGATGCTCGGGATCAGTCCCTCACGCGCCCAGCGGCGGATGTAGTGCTCGCTGATGCCGAACCGCCGGCTGATATCACGCACCGAGTAAGTCGACCGGATGCGCTCGAAATCGAGCTTCGATGGAGTGACTCCCGGAAACTGAACTACATTGCCCATGTACTCTCGCCCTGCTGCGTAACCTATATTCTCATATATTGCTCGAGGGGGACAGTCACCAGTGTCCCGCACAGCGCAGTTCGTGGCGGGCGCAGGAGCGGACGTCGGTTGTTCCCGCGAAGGATTGCCCCGGCTGCTCAGGCTTTGGGCTTTGCGTTCCCCTCTTCCCTTTGCGCTGGGACACTGGTGACTGTCCCCCTTAGTTCCTTCAGCGCAGAAGCGGACAGCGTCAGGAAATCGGGAACGATGAGCGCGGTCTGATAGGCCTGTAATTCAGATGCGGGGTAGGTGGTAGACAAGGCGATGCATGCACACCCCGCCCGGGAGGCAGCCTCGATCCCGGCGCTGGAATCCTCGAAGACGACACATTGCTCGGGCGGCAGCCCGATGCGCCTGGCGGCGAGCAGAAATATATCCGGGTGGGGTTTGCTCCTGGAGACGTCATCGCCCGTAATGATCGCGTCGAAATGCTGCCTCAGGTTCAATCCGTCCAGGACCAGGTTGGCGTTCTCACGCGGGCCGCTTGTCGCCACCGCGCTCTTCATCCCGGCCCCATTCAGGCCGGCGAGCAGCCTGACCAGTCCGGGGACCGGCGCGAGTTCCGGCGCCATCAGTGCGCGATATACTTCCTCCTTGCGGGTTGCATAGAGGAGGATCACATCACGTGAAAGCGGCGAACCGAAGAGCGATCGGATCATCTCGTCGTTGCGCTGGCCGAAGACGCGACGGACGGATTCCCGGGACAGGTTTCTCCCGTGCTCTCTGCCCAGTTTCTGCCAGGCCCGGATGTGGTATTCGAGGTTGTCCACCAGCACCCCGTCCATGTCGAAAATCGCGCCCTGGATCATAGCGACAGCATAGCAGGAGAAGGCACGACTGCCTAACTCCGCGATGGATTTTCCGGGAGCGCATGAGCGGTCGTTCAAAACGCGATAGCCAGTAGGGTATCCTTTGCCTTCCGAGGAGGGCGACGTGGGCAAACTGACCGGCAGAGTGGCGATCGTTACGGGCGGGACGAGAGGCATGGGAAGCTCCATCGCCGAACTGTTCGCAGGCGAAGGCGCGGCCGTGATCATCGGCGGACGTGACGCGGCTCGAGGGCAGTGGAGAGCTTCGGCGGAGTCGACATCCTCGTGCCCAATGCGGGGCGCCTGGGATTAGGCTCCGTCACCGGGACCTCCGTAGAATCCTGGCGCGAGACGATAGGCACGAACCTCGACGCGGTTTTCTATCTGCTCAAAGCGGGAATCCCGAAGATGCTCGAGCGAGGCCGGGGCGCGGTCGTGGTCACCGGGTCGATTGCCGCGTTCAAAGGCTTTCCCAACCACGCAGCATATTGCGCCAGCAAGGGGGCGCTCATAGCATTCGCACGGCAGGTGAGCGCCGATTACGCCCCCACGATTCGGGTGAACGTGATCTGCCCGGGTCCTGTCGATACGCCGCTGATCTGGGATTCAGCCCGGGCGTTTCCGGATCCTCCGTCGGCGGTGGCAGATGCCGCCGCTGCCACACTGCTGAAGAGACTCGGAGCCCCCGAGGATATAGCAAGAGCCGCACTCTTCCTGGCATCCGACGACTCAGCCTGGATCACCGGTGCCGTGCTCACCGTCGACGGCGGACGAACGGTGGTTTGACGCAG
>JAFNAH010000457.1 GCA_017860075.1 Acidobacteriota bacterium
GGGGGTGCCCTTCTCTGCCGCGATCCGCGAGGCCATGTCGCTGGGCTACACGGAGCCGGACCCCAGGGATGACCTGAGCGGCACCGACGTAGCCCGTAAGGCGCTGATCATCGCACGCGAGATCGGGTTGCCGCTTGAGATGCGGCAGGTCTCGCTCGAGCCGATGCTTGCGGCATCGCAGCTCCGTGGAGGCACCGTGGCCGGGTTCCTCGAGAAGGTGCCCCGGGTCGATGGGCCCATGGCGGCACGTGTGCGCCAGGCAAAATCCCGCGGCGAGGTGCTGCGGTATGTCGTCGACATCGACAGCCGCGGGTGCCGCGTGGGCCTGCGCCGCCTGCCGCGCGAAAGCCCGATCGGACGCCTGGCCGGCCCCGACAACATCCTGGTCTTCAGGACTGAGCGCTACAACGATTATCCGCTGGTGATCCAGGGGCCCGGCGCAGGAGCGGGTGTGACAGCTGCCGGAGTGCTGGGCGACATACTGAAGGTTGCCAAGTGGTCGTGAGGCAGGCCGCCTGGGCGTCGACTGTCCTTCGGTATCGGAATCGCGCTCGCCATCGGTATCGGCATCCGAACTCGCCGGCCGGCGGACGGC
Organism: Acidobacteriota bacterium; assembly: GCA_017860075.1. GTDB lineage: Bacteria > Acidobacteriota > UBA6911 > UBA6911 > UBA6911 > JACADW01. Next base: position 596 of record JAFNAH010000457.1, read on the forward strand.
CTGCTCGAAGCTTTCCTTCAGTCGACAGTGAATCCGATTGCGATCCCGATTCCGATTCCGACTGCGATAACGGAGCAACTACATCTTGTACTTCCCGAGATCCTCGGGATTGAGGTTTTCGAGCCAGCGCCTGATGTCCTCGGGCGAGCTGCGCTCGGCGTTCGGCGCCGAAGCGTTGGCGGCTGCGGACTTGGAGATAACCTCCTCGGTAACGAAGATGGGCGAATCGGTCCGGAGCGCCAGCGCGATTGCGTCCGACGGCCGCGAGTCGATCGTGATCACCTTGCCGGCCGCGCTGAGGAAGATGAGGGCGTAGAAAGTGTTGTCCTTCAGTTCGGTAACGACGATCTTTGTTACCTTGGCGTTCAGCTGATTCAACACCCCCTTGATCAGGTCGTGCGTCATGGGCCTGGGCGTGTCGATCTTCTCTATCTGGAGAGCGATCGCGTTGGCCTCGAAGATGCCAACCCAGATGGGCAGGAGTGTGTCGCTATTGATATCCTGGAGAACCACGATCGGCGAGTTCGTCAGCGGATCCATCATCAGGCCCTTGATCTTGAATTCTATCTCCTTCACTGACCCTCCTGTCCCTCTTCCACCCGGATGCCTTTCAGGCTGTTCGCGCTGAACCCGCCGATGAGCACGGGCACGATGCGCCCCATCAGGGAATCCGGCCCGTCGAAATTGACGATCTTGTTTTCAGTCGTCCGCCCTGCGAGCGAGAACCTCGATTTCGGCCGGCCATCCACCAGGACGTCCACGACTCGTCCCTGGTAGGCGGCGTTCTTGTTGTACTGGATGACCCTCTGCTGTTCCTGGAGGATCATCAGCCGTCTTCCCTTCTCCTGCTCCGAAACCTCGCCCGGCAATTCCAGCGCCTTCGTGTTTGGACGCGGCGAGTACTTGAATGAGAACGCGCTGTCAAATTGTACCTCATCGAGCAAGGTCAATGTATCCCGAAAGTCCGCCTCCGACTCGCCCGGGAACCCGACAATCAGGTCGGTGGATATCGCAATCGGCCGCGGTGCCGCCTTGATCCTGCGGATCGTCTCCAGGTACCTCTCGCGAGTGTACCCGCGGCGCATGGACCGCAGTATCGCGGTCGATCCCGACTGCACAGGCAGGTGGATCTGGTTGCACACTTGCGGGCAGGAAACCATGACCTCCAGCAACTCGGCCGTAAAATCACCGGGGTGCGGAGACGTAAACCGTATCCGCGTGAGGCCGGGGATTCCTGCGAGCCGGCGCAGCAAGCCTGCGAAACTGAGCCCGGATTCGGGGTCGCGATAAGAATTCACCGTCTGTCCGAGCAGAAGAACCTCGACGTAGTTCCTTGCCGCGAGTTCCTCGACTTCGCGGATGATCGCGCCCGCCGGGCGGTTGCGCTCCCTTCCCCTCGTGAACGGCACGACGCAGAACGAGCACGCGCGGCTGCATCCTTCGCTGATCGTCACACCAGCCTGCCAGGGGCTGTTGCGTGCCACATGCGGGATTTCGGGCGACTCGGCTTCATCGTCCATCCTCAGGTCCACGACCGGCGTGCTCTCCGTGCCTGCCCGCTGCACGAGACCCGGGATGATCCGGGATTTCTGCGGCCCGGCGACGATGCTGACGAAGGGGGCTCTGCGCATGAGTTGCTGCGCTTCGAGCTGTGCCATGCACCCGACCACTCCCACGAGAAGGTCGCTCTGGCGCAGCTTCCGGTGCCTGATCTCGCCCAGGCGGGCATAGACCTTCTGGACCGCCTTTTCGCGCACGCTGCAGGTGTTGAGAAGTATCAGGTCCGCCTCGGAGGCGTCCCCGGCCGGCAGCATGCCCGCGTCCTGGAGGCTCCCGGCGATCTTCTCTGAATCCAGATCGTTCATCTGGCAGCCGAAAGTCTCGATGAAGAATCTTCTCGTCATGCCCGGTTTTTCAGAACCTCCCCTGGCTTCGTGCTCAGCGCGCGCGAGTGATTTCGCATCTCCCGGGCGTGATGGCGCGTTGTCTCGGTGATGACCTGGCCCCCGAGCATCCGTGCAAGCTCCTCCAGGCGGTCCTGCTCGTCAAGCCTGCTCACCGAGGATTCGGTCCTGGATCCGACCGCCTCCTTCTGCACCCTGAAATGCTGATCGGCGAACGCGGCGATCTGCGGCAGGTGGGTGACGCAGAGCACCTGGTTCGTCTGCGCGATCTCCGCAAGCCGCCGCCCTACGGCCTCTGCGGCGCGGCCTCCGATGCCGGCATCGACCTCGTCGAAAACCAGGACCCTTCCCGGATC
>JAFNAH010000458.1 GCA_017860075.1 Acidobacteriota bacterium
ATCCCCAACTGGTCAAGTTCCAATTCCAGATGTCGAGCATAACCGCAGGCCTTGTCGGTGCCGATTACTTCCTGAAATACCCGGGTCGCTTCATTTCCATGCATGTGCAGGATGTAGACATGAATGCACCGATCGCGCTTCCCCCGCAGAAGGAGGGAGTGCCGGCAGGGCGTGGTCCTCGCGGAGGACGCCGTCCCCAGGTCGCGGTGGGCAAGGGAACCATCGATTGGGTCAAGACCTTCACGGCAGCAAAGACCAGCGGGATCAAGAACTACTTCGTCGAGCAAAACTGGGAATTGACCCAACAAAGCGTTGCATACCTCAAAACCCTGCAGGTCTAAGTAAGAACCAACCGGGGTCTGACCGAGCTAACTCATTCATCCCCAAAGGGTATTGCCCTATCGGCAGAAGGGACTGGCTTTTGCCCGTTGTTTTCTCATCTGAGGGGACAATCGCAGCAGCGGTGCTTTGCATAGACTCAAATTATGGGCCAGTTTCTTGTCGCTAACGGCGTTTTGGAAGGGTACAAAATGGGACATCTGCTTTTTTCGCAAGCACTTGCCTCGGTCCGACCCCCGTTGTTCCATGGAGGTGACGCGTGACTTCATCGTACGACAGAGTACAAACCACTCTTGGGCACAATGAACCGGATCGGGTGCCCATAGATTTCGGCGGTTCCACGGTCACCGGGATGCACGTCAGTTGCGTGGCTGCGCTGCGCAGGCACTACGGCCTGGAAGCCGGACCGGTCAAGGTTATCGATCCGGGCCAGATGCTGGGTGAGATCGGCGATGACCTCAAGCAGATACTCGGCGTGGACATCGAAGGGGAAGTTCTGGTCCCCCGGGACTTCAACACGACGGTGGACGATCACGGCGACACCCTGCTCTACCCGCAGGGCGACCTCACCGCACAGCCAAGCGCGAAAATGCCCAGAGGCGGGCACTTCTTCGATGCGATCGTCAGGCAGGAGCCGATCGATGAGGAGCGGCTCGACCCCAGGGACAATCTCGAGGAATTCAGTCCCATCTCAGTCGAAGAGCTCGACTACCTCGAGGCGGAGACAAAGCGCGCGCGCAGCTCGGGGCGCGCGGTGATGGCGAGTTTCGGCGGGACTGCTTTCGGTGACATCTCCCATGTCCCGGGAGCAGGACTCAAGCACCCAAGAGGAATCCGCGATGTCACTGAGTGGTACATCTCTACACGTACGCGGCAGGATTACGTTCGCCGCGTATTCGAGGGGCAGTGCGAGATCGCACTTAACAACCTCGAGAGAATCGGACCCCGTACAAGAGACTGCGTGGATGTCGTCAACGTCTGCGGCACCGATTTCGGGACACAAAGCTCGTCATTCTGTTCCGTCGACACCTTCCGCGAGCTATGGATGCCTTACTACAGGCAGATCAACGACTGGATTCACCGGAATACCGGCTGGAAGACATTCAAACACTCCTGCGGTGCGATTGCGAAGTTCATCGATGCCTTCATCGAGGCGGGATTCGATATACTGAATCCCGTTCAGTGTTCGGCGGCAGGGATGGATCCTGAGAACCTCAAGAAGGTCTGGGGCAAGCGGATCGCATTCTGGGGAGGCGGCATCGACACTCAGCAGGTTCTTCCTTTCGGAACGCCGGCGCAGGTTCGCGAGCAGGTCCTCCGCCGGTGCGAGGTTTTCGCCCGCGGCGGCGGCTTCGTCTTCAACTCTGTCCACAATGTCCAGGCGGGGACGCCGGTGGAGAACATCGTCGCGATGATCGATGCCGTGCACGAGTTCCGGGACAGGTAGCACCAGCGACGCAAGACGTATGGAGTGCGCGTCGACCGCGCATTTTGTCACTATGGAATCGCGCATCCCCGCCACGGTCGTCACCGGGTTCCTCGGAAGCGGCAAGACTACGCTGCTGAACCGCTTGCTGAGGTCGAAAACCGGTCTGCGGCTGGCGGTGATCGTAAACGAGTTTGGTGCGGTCGGAGTAGACGGCAGCCTGCTGCCCGACGGCGAGATGTTCGTCGAACTGGACAACGGGTGCCTCTGCTGCGCGCTGAATCAGGACCTGGAAAAACTGCTGCGCCGTCTCATGGGAAGGGGAGGCTTCGATCACCTGGTGATAGAAACAACAGGACTGGCGGACCCGCTGAGCGTTGCCTGGACATTCGAGCGTCAGGGGTTGCACGAGGGCTATCGGGTCGATGCCATCGTTGCCGTTGTAGACGGCGCAAACGTCTCCAGGGCGCTGGCCGAATCCGAGGAGTGCCAGATCCAGATTGAGCAGGCAGATATGCTCGTGTTGAACAAGATCGACCTTCTGGACGACGGCGGCGCAGAGGCCGAACTCGAAGTGCGGAAGTACAATCAGACCTCGCCGCTGATGCGCGCCGTTCATTCGGATATCCCCTTGTCCCTTCTGATTGAGACAGACCCCCGGCACAGCCGCGCCCTGCCACCTGCCCCCCGGGGGCACCATCACAGCGGCTTTGAATCCTGGGTTTTTCAGACGGACGAGATGATCAATGTCCAGAGGCTGGAAGACTTCGTCTTCGAGGTTCCGGCCAGTGTCTATCGGATCAAGGGGCTTCTGAGGAGCGACGGTCCAACAGGATGGAATGTGATTCATGTCGTCGCCGGCAGGTTCGACATCAGTCCGTTTGAACCGGCGAAAGCATCCGAAGGGGGCCGCCTTGTGTTCATCGGGAAGAACCTGGATGCAGAGGCGTTGCGCCGCCTCTGCCTCGGTTTGACGATTGCCGCCCCTGACATAGGTCCGGTTTGATCGAGCCCCCTCGAAGTCGACGATGAAGCGGGCCTACAGCCCTCGCGACCGTTCTGGCGTCCGTAACCTGGCGCGCTGCGCCAGGCTGGTATGAACCGGGCCTTCGGCCTCTGGAAGCCATCCCAGCCGAGACACGGAGCGCTGAAGGCGCGCCCTCACACCAGCCCGGGGCGAAGCCCCGGGTTTGCGTCCGCAAACAGGAGCCAAGGGCTGAAGGCCCGCTCCATAGATTTCTCAGAGAGACTCGTCAGAGCGCGCCAGATCCACCAAATTCCGCACTACCGGTCTCTGACCCGCTGCGGAGCCGCAGAGGGGCGCTACCCTCGATTCCTCCAATCCCTACGCCACTTGACCACTCTGCCCATCTGCGCCTAGAGTGGTGGCACAGGAACTCAGAGGGCCTTCCGATGAAACTCAAAGCATTTTGGATACATCTCATCTTCCTGGGTCTGACGCTGGGTCTGACGATCATTCCCATCCTCCCGGCGCAGCAGCAGGCGCGAGTCGAATCGTTTTCGCCGCATGGCACCGTCAAGAAGGCACGGCAGGTGCGGGTGCGTTTTTCCGAGCCGATGGTTCCCTTCGGCGATCCCCAGGCGAAAGTAACGCCGTTCGATATCGAGTGTTCCGCGAAGGGGACGGAGCGCTGGGTCGACCCGCGGAATTGGGCTTACGATTTCGATGAGGACCTGCCCGCAGGCGTGCGATGTGTCTTCCGCCTGCGCGCCGGGCTGAAGGC
>JAFNAH010000459.1 GCA_017860075.1 Acidobacteriota bacterium
CCGTGGAGCTTTACATGTTCGCCCGTCACTTTCAGGATCGCGTCGCGCAGTATTCCCTGTATGGTGGGCCTGTTCTTCTGAATCTGCCATCCGTCAAAGGATGTCCCGTCGAAAGCGATGTCCAGACGGATGTTCCGGATCAGCGGCTCCCCGGTTTCACGGGTCTCGATCCTGTGCTGCATAGAGGGCAGTTCTCCGGCGGATAGGCGGGGATGTCCATGACAGCGAGCGCAGTCCTGGGTACGCCCAGATCCGTCCTGCCACCGGTACGGTCGATCAGGGACCCCGCCGCGGTCACGATCCCCCCGGCTTGTAAGACGACTTCCATGGTCTCGCGCGTGGATCCGCCTGTCGTGACGACATCCTCGACCACGAAACAGCGCTCCCCCCTCGCAATGTTGAAGCCGCGCCGAAGCCGAAGCTTTCCTTCCTGCCGCTCGGCGAACAACCCGCGAACGCCGAGGGCGCGCGCCACTTCATGAGCCACCAGGATGCCGCCCAGGGCCGGAGCGACGACCAGGTCGGGAGGACTTGCCAGAGCTTTCATTCGAACCGCGAGCTCGCCACCCAGAGTTTCCGCCTCCCCGGGATGCTGCAGCACGAGGGCGCACTGGAGGTAGGAGCCGCTGTGCAGGCCCGAGGTGAGAAGGAAATGGCCCTCCAGTAAAGCCCCGCACCTCCTGAAAAGGGCCAGCACGTCTTCCTGATTCATCGCTTCGCAGCCTTTCTGCCCGCCCCCCGCGGCAGGCCCTTTTATGTTAGAATAAGCCGGTTTTGCCGGGAAGGAGTCATTATATGTCGGGACATTCAAAATGGCATTCGATCAAGCACAAGAAGGGGGCCGCGGACGCCAAGAGGGGCCGGATCTTCACGCGCTTGATCAAGGAGATCACCGCTGCCGCGCGCAACGGCGGCGGCGACGTGGATTCGAATCCCCGGCTCCGCCTCGCCGTTCAGACGGCGAAGGGCGCCAATATGCCCGCTGACAATATAAAGAAGGCGATCATGCGCGGAACGGGCGAACTCCCGGGCGTCTCCTACGAAGACGTCAATTACGAGGGCTACGGCCCGGGGGGAGCGGCGCTGTTCATGCGCGTCCTGACCGATAACCGCAACCGGACGGTTGCGGAACTCCGTCACATCCTGTCGAAAAACGGCGGGAACCTGGGTGAGAGCGGCAGTGTCGGCTGGATGTTTCACCGCAAGGGGTACTTCGTCATCGAGAAAGCGATGGCCAGCGAGGAAAAGATACTGGATGTCGCGCTCGCGGCCGGCGCGGAAGACATGGTCGAAGACGGCAGCAACTTCGAGCTCTTCTCGAGCCCGGAAAACTTCGACAGCGTTAAAGCGGCTCTGGACGCCTCAGGAATACCGCTCGCGGCGGCTGAGGTTTCCATGGTGCCCCAGAACTACGTGAAGCTCGAGGGCAAAGATGCCCAGACCATGCTCAAGCTCATGGATGCGCTCGAAGAGCACGAGGACATCCAGAACGTCTGGGCCAACTTCGACATAGACGAGTCGGAGCTGCACGAGGCGTCCTGAGGCAGGCCCGGCATGCGTATCCTGGGCGTCGATCCCGGCAGTGAGTCAACCGGCTACGGTCTCATAGATTCCGACGGCTCCGAGCACAGGGTCATCCTGTATGGCGCGATAAAGACCCCGGCCAACCATCCCTTCTACAATCGGCTGCTCAACATCTATAACGGCCTGGCAGAACTGCTCGACCGCGAACCCGCCGACGTGATCGCGGTCGAGGAGGTGTTTTACGCCGCGAACGTGCAGTCGGCGCTCAAGCTCGGTCACGCTCGAGGCGTCGTTTTGCTCGTCGCAGCCCAGCGTCGGCTGCCGCTGTACGAGTACTCCCCGCTGGAAATAAAAAGAGGGATCGTCGGGTACGGACGTGCGGAAAAGGCGCAGGTTCAGGGCATGGTAGCGTTCGTGCTGCACATGCCCGAGGTCCCGACACCGGACGACGCTGCGGATGCGCTGGCCGTGGCTGTCTGCCACGCCCATCGCATGAGAGCAGGCGTTCCCGTACCGGCGAGACGGTCCCACAGGCGCCGGCGGGCAGTCGTCGACCGGGGGATCAGTTGATCAGCATCCCGGCGTAACTCACCACCTCATCGCAATCGCCGGTGACCTCGCCGGAGTGGGAGTAGCGCACCAACTGCCCCCTCGTTGCGCCCATGTCGCGGCTGCAGATAAGGGCTGCGACTGCGGGAGCAAAGCCGCACATGCTGATGTCTTCCTCGCAGACTGCGCGATGGAGCCCCTCGGGGTCGACTGCGATCACATGTTTAATCGCGAGGTCATCCTTCCACCTGTTGACTTCCGCCGACTCGAAATGGTTCATGTCGGAACTGGCGACGATGAGTACCGGCTCTTTCGACGACAGAACCACGCGCGCCAGCGCATGGCCCAGTTCCTCGAGGCTGGCAAGATCCACCGTGCCGACGCAGATTGTCGCGAGTTGCAGGTCACCGGCCAATACCTGAAGGAAAGGGACCTGGACCTCCAGCGAGTGCTCGCGCTGGTGCGCGGTGTGGTCCTCGCGAAGCAGGCCGCACTCCGCAAGCAGGCGGCTGTTCATTTCCTCATCTATCGCGGCCATTCCCAGCGGTGTCCGCCATTGCCCGGCCGGGAACAGTGCCATCGGTGCGCCCCGGCCCGTGTGGTTCGGGCCCATGATGATGCACCGCCTCGCGACTTGCACCGCACCGTAAACAGCCCCCGCCACGGCGCCTGAATACATGTAGCCCGCGTGCGGTGATATCACGGCTTTGGCATCGATCAGCGGGTCTGTCTTCTTCAGGTACGAACGGACGGCCTTTTCGAGAGCCTTCGGGTCCGATACTGCTGATTTTACTCCGCAAACCGTCGCGGGGGCAAACCCCGCCTTTTCTCGGGGGCATTTGTGAGAGCGCTGAACCGGGCGAGGGCGGAACATGGTACCCGGCCGTAATCGATCCGCTTTAAGATACAAATCCCTCCGGCCGCGCGGACCCGCTCAGCGGGGGATCTCCCTCCCCACGATCAGCAGGTCTTGCGGCAGCCCGGTCAGCGGGGGCGTCTCCCAGCCCTCCTTCTGATCGCCGATCTCCCGAAGAGCAATCAGCTCGCAACCGGCGTCACGTACCGCGGTCATGAAGTCGCCGATGGTCCAGTGGAACTCATAAGAGGGCATGGAGCGCAGGGATCGGCCCGAAGTTGCCGCCGGGAGGCCGGATTCCGAGGCTCGCGAAAGCGAGGACATGGGGATGGAGATCTAGCGGGAAGATCGAGCTGTCGGCACGAGCATTTCGATCAGGACCGCTGTCACAGGATGTGGTAACCTCCAGACATTCCCGGGCGGGGATGAAACGAGCGAATGGAAACGGACTCCAATGCGCAGGAACGCCCTGGGCGGATCCATGGGCTGGGCTACCTGATCGACGACGTTTATCTTGAGCATGACCCGGGGAGCCGGCACCCTGAGTCTCCGTCCAGACTGGCGGCTTGCCGCAGCGCGCTCGCGGATTGCGGCGTTTTCGACCGGTGGGATCGCATTCCGGCACGGCCGGCACGCCTAGATGAACTCGAGCTGATCCACCACTCGAGCCTCGTGGAGCGCATCGAAGCCGATGCGAAGAAAGGCCCTACCTATCTTGATCCGGATACGGTCGTTTCGACCGGCAGCTACCGTGCCGCGATTTTTGCGGCAGGCGGCACCTTGGCATGCGTGGACGCCATCTGTGGCGGCAAGATCCGGCGCGCGTTTGCGTTTGTCCGGCCGCCCGGGCACCATGCCGAACCGGACCGGTCCATGGGATTCTGCCTCTTCAACAATGTCGGCCTGGCGGCTGCATACGCCCGTGCCAGGCACCGCCTGGAACGTGTGGCGGTGGTCGATTTTGATCTGCATCACGGTAATGGCACCCAGGCATGCTTCTACGATGATCCGAATGTCCTCTACGTCTCGTCTCACCAATACCCTTTCTATCCCGGCACCGGCGATATCACAGAGGTGGGACAGAAGCAGGGAAGGGGATTCACCGTCAACTTCCCGCTTCTCAAGGGGACGGGGGACGAGGTTTTCATTCCGCTGTACTCGAGGATCGTCAGGCCAATCCTCGAACAATATCGACCCCAATTGGTGCTGGTATCCGCCGGTTTCGACGCTCACTTCCTGGACCCGCTGGGAGGCCTGCGTGTCACTTCGGCCGGCTACAGCTCGGTCGCCGCGTCCCTGATTCGGGCCGCCGACGAAGCCTGCGGCGGGAAGATCTGCTTTGTCCTCGAGGGAGGCTACAGCCTGGAGGCCTTGAAGGAGTGTACGCGGCTGGTTGTCGGGCAAATGGAATCACCGCTCGCGCAGGAACGCCGCCTGGGCTCCCTGCCGAGGTTCGAAGAGTATTCAGCCGAGGCTCGCCGGACCTTGGGACAGTTTTGGGATTTCTAGGTGAGGATGGGTCTGCGCCGCCGGCGCGGGTTGTCATGCCACGGTGCAGCGCTGCTGGCGTATGTGGGCGTCGAACTCGTCGTAAAACTTTCTGATGTAGCTTTCGACCGGCATCGCCGCCGCGTCGGACAGGGGGCAAATCGTTCTCGCCAGCATGTTCTTGCAGATGTCGAGGAGGATCTCAAGTTCCCCTTGCCGCCCTTTCCCGTCCTCGATCCGTTTCAGGATCTGGTACATCCACTCGGTTCCCTCGCGGCACTGGGTACACTGCCCGCAGGATTCCTCGGCGTAGAACCTGGTGATCCTGGTTACCGCCCTGACCATGCAGGTGGATTCGTCCATCACGATCACGCCTGCCGAGCCGAGCATGCTCCCGGCCTTCGCGACCGAGTCGAAATCAAGGCGGACGTCCACCTGGTCCGCCGTCAGGACGGGCACCGAAGATCCGCCGGGGACGACGGCTTTCAACGCCCTGCCGTCGCGCATTCCGCCGCAATGATCGTAAACAAGTTCCCGCAGCGGGATCCCCATGGGAAACTCGTAGACTCCGCGTTTGCAGACGTGCCCGCTGACGCCGAAGAGGCGGGTGCCGGTATTGCGCTCGACGCCGATCCCTGCATACCACTCGGGGCCGTTTTTGACGATGTGCGGCACGTTCGCCAGCGTCTCGACGTTGTTGATGACCGTGGGGCAGCCGTACAGGCCGACTACCGCCGGGAACGGCGGCTTCAGGCGCGGATGGCCCCGTCTTCCCTCGATCGATT
>JAFNAH010000052.1 GCA_017860075.1 Acidobacteriota bacterium
CGGCAGCCGCTCGCCGGTCTGAGCCGGAAGGAAATCGCACGGCGCATCGCCATGGTGCCACAGAACGGCGGTCTGCCCGGGTACCAGACGGTGTTTCACTTCGCGCTCCAGGGGCGCTCACCTCACCTGTCTCTGCTGGGCTTCGAAAGCGCGCGCGACGAGGAAATCACGCGGGAGGCCCTGCGGTTGACGCATCTCGAGAGGTATGCCGATGCCCCTGTTTCCGAGATCTCCGGCGGCGAGAAACAGCGGCTCCTCCTGGCACGCGCCCTGGCCCAGCAGACACCGATCCTGCTGCTCGACGAGTTCACTGCCAACCTGGACGTCAACTACCAGGTGGGACTCGTCAGCACCGTGGTCAGGATCACCCGCGAGCGGCGGCTGGCAACGCTGATCGTGTCGCACGAAATCAACATACTGGCGGCGTTCTGCGACCGGGTCATCCTCATGTCAGAGGGAACGATCCGGCACCAGGGGAGCCCTTCTGAAGTAATGACAGAGGCAAACCTCAGGCAACTCTTCGGCATCGGCTTTGTCGTCAGGCAGGGGAGCAACCAGGCTCCGGAAGTGATGCCCCTCATAGGCGGAGAACAAAATGCGAGGGTTTCAAACCGCTGATCAAGAGGATCGCTGCAATGTGCGGCCAGGCTCGGCCGGCGGCTGCCGTTTGCTGATCAGCCTGCTCTTTCTTCACACCTTTGGCTGCCTTTGTTTCGCGCAGAGTGCGTTGCCGGAAAGCACCGCCGGAGCTGAAGCACTCGGATATCTGACCGGGACCGTGACGGACTCGTCCCGCGCCCCTCTGCCCCGTGCCACGATCGAGGCAAGGGATGCTCAAGGGAACACAGTCGCGGCGGCCCGGACCGACAACCGCGGCGAGTTCAAGCTTTCCCTGCCGCAGGGGAAATACAGCCTCAGCGTCACCCTCGCAGGCTTCAGGGCCATCAAGGATCAGCCGGTCGAGGTTGGCCAATCGACTCCACGGCTCGATCTGTCTATGGAAGTCGGAGGCATCGAAGAACAGGTTGTCGTGACAGCCACACGGACCGAGGCTGCGGTCTCCCAGGTTGGCAACTCCGTAAGCGTCGTCACGCGTGATGAGTTGTCGCGCAACGGTGCCGTGACCATGGCCGAGGCCCTGAGAGAGGTGGCGGGCATGAGCATCGTTCAGAGCGGCGGCCACGGCCAGGTCACTTCCCTGTTCGTCCGCGGTGGGGAGTCGGATAACACGAAGGTCCTGCTCGACGGCATCCCGGTCAACGATCCCGGGGGCAGCTTCAATTTCGCGAACCTCTCGGTAGCCGACATCGACCACATCGAGGTTGTGCGGGGCCCGCAAAGCGCACTCTACGGCTCCGACGCCATCGCAGGGACCCTGCAGGTTTTCACCCGCCGCGGAAAGAGTGAGAAACCCTGGCCCACGCCGAGGTTTGCCGTCGAAGGAGGTTCGTTGTCTACCACCCGCTATGCCGGCGGCATAGAAGGCAGCGGTGACCATGGCGACTACGCGCTCTCTTTCACACGATTCGACACCGACAACGACGTGTTGAACGGTTCCTTCAACCAGGAGACCGTAGCGGCAAACGTGGGATGGAAGGCCACGCCGGAGCTGGAGCTGCGCAGCGTCTTCCGCAGCGACTACGGGCGAACGGGCGTTCCCGGACCATGGGCGATCCTTCCACCCGACCCGGAGGAATATTACCGCCATCGGAACCTGACGGGCGGGGTCGCCATGACCTATTCCACTACGCCCTCCTGGACGCAGAGAGCATCGTATAGCGTCAACAGTTCGTGGCAGTTCTCCGCCGATCCGCGGGACTCGGGGGCTTTCACTGCCGAGTATGGTGACAGAACGGCGCCCTGGCCGTCCTTCGACCTTGTCTACCGGACCCTGAACGACACCGAGACCCAACGCGTCAACTACGAGAGCGAGATCGCCCTGCCCGGGAACCATCTCCTGACCGCCGGCGCCGGGTATGAACACGAATCCGGCGTAATCGGCGATCCGCAGGCCGAACCGCTCCGTGCATCCCGCGACAACTTCGGCGCCTACTTTCAGGACCAGTGGGAATTTCGAAATCTGCTGTTTGCGACCGCCGGTGTTCGATTGGAGCACAATGGCAGCTTCGGATTCTATGCCGCCCCGAGGGCATCGGTAGCGTGGCACGCGCACCGCCCCGCGGCCGGCGGCGCCTTCGGCCTGACCAACCTGAGAGCCAACTTCGGACTCGGAATCAAGGAACCGACGCTCGTCGAATCTTTCAGCCGGTCGCCGTATTTCATGGGGAATCCCGATCTCCAGCCCGAAAAGGCCCGGAGTTTCGATGCCGGAGTAGAGCAGAGTCTTGCGGCCGGGCGAATGACAGTCGCCGCCGCATATTTCCACAACTCGTTTTTCAATCAGATAGGGTACGCGGTGACCGATTATCAGACCTTCGAGGGAACTTTCCTCAATATCGGCAAGACTCGTGCCCGGGGTTTGGAGCTCACTGTCCGGGCAATCCCGGGAAAGCACTGGGAAGTCAACGGAGGTTACACCTATCTGGATTCGACGATACTGACAAGCTCCAGCCCATTCGACCCTGTCTATGCAACCGGGCAGCAGCTCCTGCGAAGGCCCGCAAACTCGGGTTATCTCGACCTTCGCTGGAACCCGCGTCGTTGGAGCTTTGGCGCGACCGCCCTGATGGTGGGGAGCCGGGTCGACTCCGACTTTGCGGGACTGGGGATCCTGAAGAATCCCGGATACCTGCTCCTCAACGTAGTCTCAGACTTCCGTGTCAACAAGTACTTGTCGGTCTATGCCTTCGTGGGTAACGTCCTGAACACCGACTACATGGAGGTCTTCGGGTATCCGGCTCTTCCGGTCAACTTCAGAATCGGCATACGCACCGGTTTCTGAGTCCTCGGCGCGCTATCCGCGCCTTCCCCGGAACCCCGGCATCCACCAATCGGCAGACTCCTGAGGCGAGCCCGGCATTGATGCTGTCGCTAGTATGTGGTACTTAACACGTCGTTTAGGTCGGGGAGGGTGGACATGGTAGAAGACGCCGCTGCGGCTGCAAACATTGAGTCGACACTGCACGAGGATCGCGTTTTTCAGCCGCCGCAGGAATTCAGCAAGAAAGCAAGCGTCAAGAACCTGGACCAGTACCGCAAGCTTTATCAGGAATCAGTGGAGGACCCTGAGAAGTTCTGGGGCAAGGTTGCCAAAGAACTCCACTGGTTCAAGAAGTGGAAAAAGGTCCGTGAATGGAGTCAGCCTTTCGTCAAATGGTACGTAGGCGGGCAGACCAACATATCCTACAACTGCCTGGATCGCCATCTGACGACGGCCCGCAAAAACAAGGCGGCTCTCATCTGGGAAGGGGAACCTGGTGAGACCCGGACCCTGACTTACCTGCAGCTCCACCGTGAAGTCTGCAAGTTTGCGAACGTTCTGCAGACCCTCGGGATCCAGAAGGGCGACCGGGTGATCGTCTACATGGGGATGGTGCCCGAGCTTCCGGTCGCGCTGCTGGCATGTGCGAGGATAGGAGCCACGCATTCCGTGGTATTCGGCGGGTTCTCCGCCGAGGCTCTGCGCGACCGGATCAACGACGCCGGGGCAGTAGCCGTAATAACCCAGGACGGCGCCTACCGGCGGGGCGCAGAGATCCCGCTGAAGAAGAACATCGATGAGGCCCTTTCGCAGACTCCTTCGGTCAGGAAGGTGGTCGTGCTTCGACGCACCGGAACGGAAGTCCCGATGCAGCCAGGCCGGGACCAATGGTGGCACGACCTGATGCAGCAGGCGTCGTCCGTGCACGAAGCCGTGCCTCTGGATTCAGAGCACCCGCTGTTCACCTTGTACACCAGCGGGACTACCGGCAAACCCAAGGGGGTGCTCCACACGACGGGCGGATATTCCGTTTATGTGTACCTGTCCACGAAGCACGTATTCGATATCAGGGATGAAGACACTTACTGGTGCACCGCAGACATCGGATGGGTCACGGGTCACAGCTACGTCCTCTACGGCCCCCTGTTGAACGGTGCGACCTCTTTCCTGTACGAAGGTGCGCCGAACTACCCCGATCCGGGGCGGTTCTGGGAAATCATCGAGCGGCACAAGATCAACATCTTCTACACCGCACCCACCGCCATCCGTGCGTTTCACCGTTGGGGAGAGCAATGGCCGCTCCGTCACGATCTCTCGAGCCTGCGCCTCCTGGGAACGGTCGGCGAGCCCATTAATCCTGAGGCGTGGATGTGGTACTACCGAGTCATCGGGAAGGAGCGCTGCCCGATCGTCGACACCTGGTGGCAGACCGAGACCGGCGGCATCATGATCACGCCGCTGCCGGGCGCCACTCCTCTCAAGCCGGGGACCGCGACCCTGCCCTTCTTCGGCATTGTGCCTGACGTCGTCGACCGTTCGGGCAGGCCGGTACCGGACAACGCGGGCGGTTACCTCGTGATCCGTGAACCATGGCCTGCCATGCTTCGAACGATTTGGGGTGACGACGAGCGCTACAAGCGACAGTATTGGGCTGCAATCCAGGGGTGCTATTTCTCCGGGGACGGCGCCCGCCGGGACGAGGATGGGTACTTCTGGATCATGGGGCGCGTCGACGACGTCATAAACGTAGCCGGCCACCGGCTGGGGACCATGGAGGTCGAAAGCGCCCTTGTGTCTCACCCCTGGGTGGCGGAGTCGGCGGTCGTTGGCCGACCCGACGAATTGAAGGGACAGGCGATCGTGGCATTCGTCACGCTGGAGTCAGGCCACAACCCTTCGGAGCAACTCCGGGAGGAATTGCGCAACCACGTGGCGAAGGAAATCGGTCCGATCGCAAAACCGGACGACATCCGTTTCACTGACGCACTCCCCAAAACGCGTTCGGGAAAGATCATGCGCAGACTTCTGCGCGAGATCGCCGCCGGCGGAACCGTTCAGGGCGACGTAACGACCCTCGAGGATCTCACGATTCTCGAGAAGCTGCGTGCGGGCGAAGAGTAGAACCAAAGCAGCCGCGGATTGCCGGGATTACGCGGACCTTCTCCGATTCTCTTGCCCTGAATTTGTGAGAATCCGCGTAATCCGCGGCTTTCTTTCCTACCTCAGCGCGATCAGACCCATCTTCAGAAGTTTGTCGACGATGCGGAGCACTTCGATCTCCCTCAGGGGTGAGAGCATCACGATCGACTTCAGATCCCAGGTCCCATTGATGCGCGAGGCGACGAAACCTTCCTCGTGAGTCAGGTTGTAACGGGGCAGCGTGCTCTCTGGTATGACGAAGTAAGGCACCAGGTGAGCGGGCATCACGTCCCTGTAAAAGTCGTCGCAGATCGCCCGCTCGACCTCCTCGATCGCTTTGTCCGCCCGGATGTTTTCCGGATCCACGCGCAGAACTTCCTGGAAGACGGTCAGGGCCTGGGCATGCTGGCGGGAATGCATCAGCTCGAGCCCCCGGCTGAAGAGTTTCGCGGGATCTTCTTTCGCCGGCGGGGGTGCCGGGAGTTCCTTGATCTCCAGCACGTTGCTCTCGTACAGCTGATACAGCTCATAGTTCACGAGAAAATCAGAGCCGTGCGCTTCCAGGATCATCTGGGAGACGGTCTTGCCCTGGCTGACGAGGAACAACAGTTTCTTCTGGAGTTGAGTCAACGGAAGGCTCTTGAGGTCTGCGCCCTTTCGCAGCGACAGCACGACCTCGTTGCTGGGAAAGACTTCACGGATCCGCTTCCACTCATCCTTGCGCCGGACTCCCTCGAAGAGAAGGGAGTTCAGGTTCAGGTTGATGAGCATCAAGTCCTCGAGCTCGTAACCGTCAGTCGAGAAGTGAAAGTAGGCGTCCTCCCAGAGGAAGAGATCGTAAATCACCTCCTCCGTGCGCGCGATCAGGGCCTTTTCCACCTCTTCCTTGGAGAGGAACCCCTCCTGGACGAGAATCTTTCCCAGGGTCGCACGCGTCTGCTGCTGGATTTCGAGGGTGCGCTTCAGCTGGTCTTCCGTAATCTTGCCGTAAAACAAGAGGAAGTGTCCGAGGAGCTTCGTAGGATCGTTCGACCGCGACGAGATGATCTGCCCGTCACGGAAGTATATGTAGTTCTTGGTTTTTTCCCTGATAAAGGTCAGGGATCCGGTCTTCCGTCCGAGTGTCACCCACTGCAGGAGCTCCGACAGCTCCATCGTCTTCAAGTTGCCGGACAGCGACATACTTTCAACTACCTCGGTCCCAGTGGCATAATTCGCCTCTGGCAGGCATCGCGGATGTACAGACTGCGACGCCGGATGAAAACTTGTGTGATTCTGCCCCACTAACGCATCGGCACTTGGGGGGCATTACTTCAGCCGCGATTCGCGCGGCGGCGAGGGGGGCCGGGTGAACCCGGCGCTACCCTGCGGCCCGGAACAAGGGAGCGAGCATTGGTGCTAACATACGCCAACCAGATGACGATCCTGCGGATCGCGGCCATTCCTTTCTTCGTCCTGCTGCTCGTCTACGGCCACACCGGCGCGGCCGTGATCGTGTTTGTCCTTGCGGGAGTCACGGATGCTCTCGACGGGCTCATCGCGCGGAAGCTGAAACAGAGGACTTCGCTCGGATCCTTCCTGGATCCGATGGCCGACAAGCTGCTGATGACTGCTGCGTTCATCACTCTGACCGTGCCCTCGGTCCCGGTGAAGGCGCACATCCCCGCCTGGCTGACGATCCTCTCCATCAGCCGCGACCTGTTGATTGCGATGTTTTCCCTCCTTCTCTACCTGAGGCTCCAGGTATCGAAATTCCCGCCCAGCCTTCTCGGCAAATGGACTACCGGGATTCAGTTGGTTACCATAGGGGTTTGCCTGGCGGTCAATTTTCTCCCGCACCGATTTCTGCTGGTTTTCGACATCCTGGTCTATGCCTGCCTTTTCCTGACGATCGCCTCGGGTTCCCACTACCTCTACCGCTCCTATCGGCTGATCGAGTCTCATCAGAGAGCGGGCGGCGAAACATGAGCGCCGGGGGATTGCGGATACTGGGCGTTGATCCTGGTTCTGCGGCGGAGAACCTTGGCCTGGCGGCCGGCGATGAGATCCTTTCGGTGAACGGGCACCCGACGCCCGACGAACTGGCCCTCAGGTTTTATCTCGCCGAGGAGGATCTGGTCCTCGAGGTCCGCAAGGCGGGCGGTGCGACGGTGCATCTGCGTGCAGGCGATAGGCACGGCGGCACGCTGGGTGTGGAGGTCGAGGAGTTCCAGACACGAACCTGCGCCAACTCGTGCATGTTTTGCTTCATCAATCAGCTGCCCCCGGGTGTCCGTGCTTCCCTCCGGGTCAGGGACGACGACTACCGCCTCTCCTTTCTGCACGGCAACTACATCACGCTGACCAATCTGCCCGAGAAGGAACTGGACCGGATCGTCGAGCAGAGGCTGTCGCCTCTCTATGTCTCGGTTCACGCCACCGAGGAGGATCTGCGGACCCGGATACTCGGGCGGAAGAAAGCAGACGACCTGGCCGGCAAGATCAGGAAGTTGACCGACGGAGGCATCAGGCTTCATACCCAGGTCGTACTGATGCCCGGCATCAACGACGGCGGCCACCTGGAAAGAACGGTGTTTGATCTCTACCGATATTATCCGGGTGTAGACTCGGTCGCGATCGTTCCGCTCGGCCTGTCAGACCACGG
>JAFNAH010000460.1 GCA_017860075.1 Acidobacteriota bacterium
TGTCGTCATAAATTCTCCGGCGTTAAGGCACAAAGCACATCGATACCGTCCGAGGCATTATATATACCGTGGAACAGGACTGAGCAGGAAAATGCGGGTATCAGTGCCCCATCACGAGCTCTGAAGAAAGCGGGTTGCCTGGTCAGCCCTGCACAGCGACGCGAATCGTCGCCATCCACGGGGTCGGAATCGGGGTCGCGATCGGCATCGGCATTCGAAAGCATGATCGGTAGACCGACCGCCGGAATTCGAAAGGGGGGCTAAGTCAGGGTCGATACCGACTGCGATGCCGATTTCGACACCGGTCCCGATTTCCTGGAGCAGGCACACGGTTTTTCACCCTACCCGGCGAAGGTCCCGTTGTGCGAGAATCCCCACGGTTCCATGGCTGAGCGCATTATTGAAATCTCCGGTCTGAAAAAATCCTTCCACGGCCACGAGGTCCTGCGCGGTATTTCACTCGACGTGGCCCCGAGGCAGCTTACCGTCCTGATCGGACCTACCCTGGACAATGTTGCGCGCCCTCCCGTCATCGTCCGCTCGGTTCCCCTGGCTCAGGCTCGGAGCGAGGCTATCCGGCTGCTGGAGAAAGTCGGACTCCGTGACAAGGCCGCTCTATATCCCAACCAGCTCTCGGGCGGGCAGCAGCAGCGCGCGGCGATTGCCAGGGCGCTGGCCATGAAACCAAAGGTCATTCTCTACGACGAGCCTACTTCGGCGCTCGATCCGGCCCTTGTCGACGAGGTTCTCGAGGTGATGCGGGAACTGGACCGCGAAGGCATCACACAGCTCGTTGTCACGCATGAAATGCGTTTTGCCAGGGACGTCGCCGACAAGATCGCCTTCATGTCGGAGGGGATGATCGTCGAGGAGGGGGATCCCGACAAGATCTTCTCGAGTCCCGCGGACGCCAGGACCCGCCAGTTTCTGAAGCGTTACCTGTGAGGAGACAGCCCGAATTGCGCGGTCACCGTTTTGTCTGCGACACCTTGAAGCCATCCCCGGGCTGCCTCCCGGCTTCACTCCTATGCATCTGCCTGTTTGGAACGCTCAGCCTGCTTCCGGCGCAGACGCAGGCAGCGAAGCCGCTGCCGTGGGGAGGCGATGCCGAGGGCGGGGCACCCTACCAGTTCCAGGACCCGAGGGATCCGCGGCGGGTGATCGGCTTCGAAGTTGACATCGTGGATGCCATCGGCCGGAGCCTGGGCCGCCGACCCGAGTTTGTTCAAAACCAGTGGGAAGGTCTTGTTCCGGGACTCGAAAGGGGCAATTACGACATTATCGTCTCGGGCCTGGAGATCACGCCTGACCGGGCCGAGGTCATCAATTTCAGCCGCCCCTACTACGTCACGTTCGAACAGCTTACCGTGAGAAGGAGCAACGACACGATCCTGTCCCTCGATGATTGCGGGGGCAGAAAAGTGGGTACGCTCCGCGGAAGCCTCGCACAACGGATACTGGAACAGCGGCAAGGCATCGAAACGCGCAGCTATGACGGGCAGGTGAACGCCTACGAAGACCTTCTCAACGGCCGGCTCGACGCCGTGCTCATGGATCACATCATCGCACTCTACAACGTGGCTCCCAGCCCGGGGCTGAGGATGGTGGGCGCGCCCGTCGGACGGCTGGAATACGGCATCGGCGTGCGCAAGGAAGACACACAGCTGCTCTCAAACGTGAATCGGGCTCTCGAGCAGATGATCCGGTCGGGAGAACTCAGAAGAATCCTGGAGAGATGGGGAATCTGGACGCAGGCCTGCGCCGACTACTTTGGCGACCAGGCTCCGGGCAGCCAGCGGCCGGTCGCTTTCGAAGAGTACCTTGGCAGCAGGGCCGTCCAACGGTCGGCCTGGGAAAGTGCGAAGCAATATGCGGGGTATCTGCCCCTGCTCGGGAAGGGGGCGGTCGTCACGCTGGAGCTTTCCGTGCTCGCCATGACTCTGGCGGTGGCGATCGGTCTTCTCGTCGCGCTGTCGCGGCTTTACGCGGCAGCGCCGTTGCGAATCCTGGCCGGTGTCTACATCGAATCCATCCGCGGGACGCCGCTGCTGATTCAGCTCTTTCTCATCTTCTATGGGCTGCCGCATATCGGCATCCGGCTCTCCCCGATGCTGGCCGCCATCACCGGGCTGGCGCTCAACTACAGCGCCTACGAAGCGGAGAACTACCGCGCCGGCATTCAATCGATCCCCAGGACCCAGATGGAGGCGGCTCTCGCCCTGGGCATGACGCGAATCCAGGCACTGCGGCATGTCATCGTTCCCCAGGCGATGCGACTGGTGATTCCGCCGGTGACCAACGATTTCATCGCACTGCTCAAGGACTCGTCGCTGGTGAGCGTGATCACGATGGTGGAACTGACGAAGTCCTACAGTCAGCTGGCAAGCATCCACTACGACTACCTGGGGATCGGGCTGCTGACAGCGGGGATGTATTTCCTGATCGGGCTGCCGTTCGTGCGGCTGGCACGGCTCGCGGAGCACCGCTTCAATCCCGAGCACCGCGCGCTCCTGGTAGGCGGCAAGCAGCACCAGGCCGGGTGATCGGGCAGCAGCTATAATATGACTGCAAGCCAGACACTTGAACCTGGACTGAGACGTGGACTTGAACTGGCATTCATGAGGCGGCCGCAGCCTAAGGGAGCCGGCCAACTCCCTCCCTGGCTTTCAGGGCGCGTTTGAAGACAGCAGCGGCTTGGGCATGTGCTGGTCCAAGTCCGGTTCCAGGAAGATCGGAGACTCAAAGAGAGCAGGGAAGAAAATGACCCAATCCAAGATTCAGGCCCCGCGGGGGCGGCAGATGAGATGCCTCGGGTGGCAGCAGGAAGCCGCGTTGCGCATGCTGATGAACAACCTGGACCCGGAAGTTGCCGAGCGTCCGGACGAGCTGATCGTCTACGGCGGAAGCGGCAAGGCGGCACGCAACTGGGAGTGCTACCGTGCAATCGTGGCTGCGCTCGAGAAGCTCGAGAACGACGAGACGCTGCTGGTTCAGTCCGGCAAGCCTGTCGGTGTATTTCGAACCCACGAGTACTGTCCG
>JAFNAH010000461.1 GCA_017860075.1 Acidobacteriota bacterium
ACGCCCGCCACCGCCGAAAACGTCCGGCGCGCGATCAGCGAGGCTGCGGTGGATATTACGATCGGCGGCTGGGGGCAGGACGGGCATGTTGCCTACAACCAGACTCGCCGGCACCCCTATAGTCACATCTCGCTCGAGGAGCTGGCCGAGTCGACCATTCGCATCCAGGAGAACAACATCGATACGGTCCTCGCCCTCGCTCAGCGTTCCTTCGGCGGGGCATACCAGTTCGTGCCGCCGATGTCGATCACGCTCGGTGTCCGCGAGTGCCTCTCGGCGCGCAAAGTCAGGGTCTACAGTGATACCGGAGCCTGGAAGCAGACCGCGCTGAGAGTCGCTCTCTTCAGCGAGCCGACGACGGAATATCCCATGACCTTGTTGCAGCGCCACCCTGACTCCATTATCACGGCCACGGAGGAGACTGCGCGACACCCGATCAGCGAGAATCCGGACTGGGATTTCTTCGGTGCGATCGGCTGAGTTGAAGGCTGCAGATTCGTCCATGGAGAGGGACACCTTGTCGCCACAAGATGCCCGGACTCGGAATGCCTGCTCGCCCTACCGGTTGCTGACCGGCGTGGGCGGTATCGGCAGCGGCATGTTTTTCGCCCTCGAAGGCGACCACACGCTTGGCCGCAACGAGAGCAGGCCCGGCCGGCTGCTCGACGTCCGCGATTACTGCAAGTTACACATAGTCTCGCACTACGTGGCCGTCCTGCTCGGCGCGGAACCCTCGGGAGATCCGTTCCGCGTCCTTCCTATAGGGAGGGTCGGCAACGACGCAATCGGTGTGCGACTGCTCGACGAGATGCGCCATGCCGGGATGGACACTCGCTATGTGAGGTCCGTGGAGCGGCTTCCCACCCTTCTCAGCGTCTGTTTCCAGTATCCCGACGGTTCGGGCGGGAACATCACGACCTCCTCTTCCGCGGCCTCAACCTTGACCGCCGAAGATATCGACCGAGCCCTCGATGAGATCGCGTCGATGAGTCGTGGTTTCATCGCCCTGGCCGTCCCGGAGGTCTCTCTCGAAATCCGGCGCCATCTCCTGATGCGTGCCACGGGTCGCGGAGCCTTCCGCGCTGCGGCTTTCACCACCTCCGAAATCCCGTGTGCGCTCGAAAGCGGGACGATGCGATTCGTGGACCTCCTGGCCATGAACGAGGACGAGGCGCAGGCACTGGTCGGCGGCGCACTCGACCTGCGGGACCCCCTTCCGTTCCTGAAAGAATTCGGGCGGGTGCTCCCGGCATTCGCCGATGATGTCAGGATCGTGGTGACGGCGGGGAAAGACGGCGCAATCGCGTTCCACGGCGGCAACTGGGACTACTGTCCTGCGCCTGAGGTCCCGGTGGCCGGGACGGCCGGGGCCGGCGACGCTTTGCTGGCCGGGATCCTGGCAGGGCTCGCCATGGGTCTGCCGTTTATTGCCCCCGGGCGGCGGCGCTCTTCCATCAAGGACCGGCCGCTCTGCAGCGCACTCGATTTCGCTGTGCTCCTGGCAGCGTTCACCGTCACCTCGCCCCATACGATCCATCCCAACGCCGGCATCGCTTCGTTGAAGACATTCGCCGATCAGCTCGGGATCGTGTTCAACGAAGGCATGCGGTGCGCTTTGGGCGTCCGGTAGGTGTGGCAGGGAGGAAGCAGGAATGAGCAGGGAAGCGGCACGCACCGCCAAACGCCTGATTGCCCCGGTCCATGACGAGATAATTGCGCTGGCACAGACACTGGTCAGGATCGATACGTGTGCCACGCCGCCTGACGGGAATGAAGCGTCGGCGCAGCGGGCGCTGTACCGGCTTCTCAGACGGAACGGGCTGGACGTTGAAATCTACGACACCGGATTCCTGACTCAATCGGATCACCCGCTGGTGCGCCACGAGCGCAACTACGCGGGGCGGCCGAACGTGATTGCCAGGCTGCAGGGCAGCGGTCGCGGAAGAAGCCTGCTGCTCAACGGCCACATGGACACGGTCCCGCCGGGCCTCGGCCCATGGCGTGAGTCCCCCTGGTCCGGAACCGTCCGCAACGGTCGCCTCTACGGCAGGGGCAGCTTCGACATGAAGGGAGGGCTGGCGGCTCAATTCGGTGTCTGCCTTGCCCTGAAGAAAGCTGGTATGCGATTAGGCGGCGACCTCCTCTGCGAGGCGGTGGTTGACGAAGAATGGGCCGGGGGCGGAGGCTCGCTTGCAGCCCGCCTGAGAGGGGATACCGCGGATGCCTGCGCTATCGGCGAGGTTTCCGGCCTCGCCGTTTTCAGGGCGACTCGCGGAGGACATTTCTTTGAGATCAACATCAGGGCGGGAGACCCGGCTCACTATTTCTCCAGGTCAGAGGTCATCGGGCCGGCGGTTCCTATGGGCAGGCTCCTGGGCTGGATCGACCGTTGGGCTTCGAAACGAAGACGCATCAAGAAGGGCAGAGCCTACGCGGATTTCGTAGACCCTGCACCGGTTCAGGTACTCGCGCTGGAAGCGAATCGCTTCGAGGCCCGAGTGCCCTGGAGCGTCCCTCTCGAGGCGAAAGTCAGAGTCTATTTCCAGTTCCTGCCTCACGAAGACGTGGAATCGGTCATTCGCATGGTAAAGAAATCTTTTCAGGAGTTCTGCGCAAGTGACCCCTTCTTCCGCATCCACCCCCCGCACTGGCGGGACATCGTCTATCCGCCGCTGGCAGGCCACGAGCTGCCCGCCGGCCATCCCTGGACCAGGTGCCTCACAGGGGCAGCCTCCGCCGTCCTGCGCCGTCCTGTAGCGGCAACGGCGGCGGAGTTTCCTTGCGACGCTTTCCTGATGCAGAACCACTTCGGGATTCCGACCCTGATCTTCGGACCCGC
>JAFNAH010000462.1 GCA_017860075.1 Acidobacteriota bacterium
CATGAGTTACTGTCCCCGGATTCCGTCACTGAATCTCACCCGTGATATCGGATACGAGCTCTTTCATTATCGGGGTCACGGCGACGAAGCTGGCGCCGCGGGCATGGATCAGGGCGAGCAGGTACCTGCCGGCGCTGTCGACGTGGTCCACATCCGTCAAATCCACTACAACGGCCTTGTCTCGTGTGGAAGATACTGCGCGCCAGCACTGTTCCATTTCCGGGACCCATGGGCCCTTGAGCTTGCCTTCAAGTTTCAGCCGCACCGTCCCGACGTCTTCGTGAGTCGTGATCCTAAACATCGCACCCATACTCCTGTATGCGATGGCCCGAAGTTGAGAATCAGAAGAGTTTCATGTCGTTGATTTTCGTCGCTTCGTGGGCGTTTTTCATGCTCCTGAGTCCTGCAAACACCAAAGCGCAAAGAATAAGTCCGCCAATCAGTCCAATGAGAGCCATGGTTTCCTTCCTTTCTTGTTCTAGATCGAGCTGCCTTTCATCACATTGCTGAACCCATGGACTGTCAGTGCAAGGAAAAGACCAATGCTCTGACAAGAGTTGGACTGAAGCCCGATAACCCGCCAAAATGCATAAAATCAACCGCTTATAGTCCGTTTGCTCGAGGATGCCAAGGCGGATTGGTGACGCCGGGTGAACGGTGTGCCAATGAACTTCACGCCGGCATGTTGGCAGATGCCAGCGGGCTGGCATCTCCAGCGTTTTGGCGCTCCGACCACCCAGCCGGTCTCACGCAGCGCCTGCAGTATGTGCTGACGTTCCGCATCCTGCAGCGTCTGCGCCTGCGTGCGTGTTTCCGTCCTGGCCACTTTCAATTCTCCTGCGGGAATCTGGAGATCTGTTCCCTTCGTGAGAATGACAGCTCGCTCCACGATGTTCTGGAGTTCGCGGATGTTGCCCGGCCAGGGATAACGCACCAGTGCATCCATGGTCTCAGAAGGTATGGCTGTTATCCTCTTACCCATGCGGCGCGCGACCTGGTCGGCGAAATAGCGCACCAGGAGCGGGATGTCCTCGGGCCGGTCCCGGAGCGGCGGCAGTGCGATCGGGAAAACATTCAGCCGGTAATACAGGTCCGCACGAAACTCCCTGTCGTTCACCATCTGCAGCAAATCCTTGTTTGTGGCCACGATCAGGCGGACATCCACGCGGATTGTGCGCGCGTTCCCCAGTCGCTCGAACTCGTGCTCCTGAAGCACCCGCAGAAGCTTGGGCTGCAGCTCCAGCGAAATATCGCCGATCTCGTCCAGAAAGAGCGTACCGCGGTGAGCCAACTCGAATCGGCCGATCCGCTGGGCGACCGCTCCGGTGAACGCTCCTTTTTCATGCCCGAACAGCTCGCTTTCCATCAGGCCAGTCGGGATCGCCGCACAGTTCAGTTTTATGAAGGTCCCCTGCCGCCGGGCGCTCAGGTTGTGGATAGCCCGCGCAATCAGCTCCTTGCCGGTGCCGGTCTCTCCGCAGATCATTACCGTTGAGTCCGAGGGGGCCACTACCTCGACCTGACGCAGCACTTCTTGCAGGGGTTGACTGTTGCCGATGATCTCTTCGAAGAAGTAGTTGCTCCGGATCTCATCTGCGAGGTAGAGCTTCTCCTCCCCCAGCTTTGCGTTGAGTTCTTCAATGCGTCCATAGGCAAGAGCGTTGTCGAGGGCGACGGCAAACTGTGCGGCAACCTCCGCAAGCAGCTTGACGTCGCTGTCTGTGAAGGCATCTGCGCGCCGGCTGGCGATGTTGACGGTCCCAAGCGCCCGCTCGCGGGAAATCAACGGTACAGCGCACAGTGATTGCAGCCCTTCCCCGAGCAGGTCCCGCGCAATCTCAGGCGGCAGGCGTTCGAGATCCGACTGACTGGCCAGGACTGGCACGCGCTTTGTAAATGCCTCGCCGATCGTAGAGCCCTCGATGGGAATCGTGTCGTTTTCCTGGAGCAGGCCGCGGCCGCCGGGGAAATCGAGCGATTGCCGCCGGAGCCGGTTGGTGTTTGTGTCCAGCAGCGTGAGGCTGGCGTATTCGATTCCGAGGGCCTGGCGCAGGCAGAGAGAGATTGCTGAAAAGAGCTCGCGTGTGTCGAGTTTGGCCGCCACCGCACTGTTGACCTGCAGCAGCAGCTGAAGGTGATCCCTGTCGCGGGCCAGCTCCTGCTGGCAAGCTGCCGCAGATTCGCAGTTGAGCACGTTCTCCAACGCTACAGCCACCTGTCCGGCCACTTTCTGCATGAATTCAATGTCTCTGGTTGCGTAGGCGTCCCTGGCGGAGGAAGCGAAATGCAGGCCTCCCAATTCGCGCCGAGCCGTGGCGAGAAGCAGTACGCAATAGCTCCTCACACCGTGGCGGCGCAGCAGGCTGCTAAGGACAGGGAATCGTGTTTCCGCCTCCAGGTCGGATACATAGAACGGCCGCCGGGTACGCAGTACCTCCGCAATCGGTGCCTGTTCCAGCGGGAATACCTGTCCGACAGGCATCTCGTTGGGAGCGCACGTTTCGACGAGATACAGTCGGGTGGTCCCCTGCTCCTTGTCGCAAAGGGAAATACCTATTCCATCGAAGGGAATGGCCCGGCTCAGAGACCGGCTCAGCCCCTGGAAGAACTCTGAGAAGTGGCTGTGGGATCCGATCGACTCGGATATCTCGAGAAGGGTTTGATAGCGTGACGCGGTTTCGTCCATTGCGTGCGATCCTCGGCCAGCCGGCGGCCCCCAGTGCGCGTGAGAGCCTCGACGGAATATGTTATCCCACGGCGCGTCAGGATCTGAATCGGAATCGGAGTGGGTGCGGGCCCACGCTGCTGTAAAAGAGATGTCGGATCCGGACTGAGTGCCGGGATCCTACAAGGCCTTGGAGTCGGTCAATTCACCGGTTCGGGGATCGTGCAGCGTCTCGGCCGGCTGTGAGCCTTCCGGGTCCACGTGGACAACGCAGTAGCCGTTGTCGGTGAGTTCATGAATGCGCGCTTTCACTTCGGTGGCGACGACGTCAGCCTCTTCGATGGGTGTGCCGCGCCTTATTTCGATGTGTAGCGTCGTGTGTACAGCCTCCGGCCCGATCATTTCCGCGCGCAGATTGTGCACGCTCAGGACGCCCGGTGTCGATCGGACCGCCTGCCGGATAGCGTCCATCAATTGAGGCTCCGGTGCGCGGCCCAGCAGGAACGAAAGATTCTGGCGGAAGAGCCCGACTGCGTTGATCGCTATGATGGTGGCGACAAAAATGGCAGCGAGCGGGTCGGCAAGGGGTTTACCCCACATGACGAACAGGGTGCCCACAAGCGCAGCCAGCAATCCCAGCTCGTCGTTGATCAGTTCGATGAGCTGGGCCTTGGCCGCCGCCGCCTCCTCGTAGAGCTTGTAGCTGGTGAACGAGAGGAACAGCGTCGCAGCGACCAGCGCGGCCGCATTCTGCGCCCGTCCATGGCCGAGCATGTGCTCCTGGTCTGCCTTCTTGCGCGCCCACAGGAGCGCCACCAGCAGGAAGCCCGCGATGAGAATGTCGCTCAACGTGTGCAGCGCCTCCGCGAATACCGCCATGACCCCGGTGAAGAAGTAGGCGATCAGTTTGCCGGCAAAGATGGCGATGTAAACCACAAGCGTCAGCCGGATACTGCGGATATCTTCTGTTTCAGGCATGCGATCCTCCTGCGACGATCCGTATTCTACAGCCAATCTCCCTTCATTTGCCCTCGTTGACAGCGGTCATATTATCCAGGCGATCCCGGCACCGCCGGGGCCGACTGCGCCCGAACGGCAAACGATGCCCGGCCTGCCTCCAGGCCAGACCCAAACTACCTGTTTTTATATATGACAATGTCGTGTATAAAAGAAACTTGTCGTCAGGCGTTCCAAAACGGCATCACGATTGTTCATGCCGTTGTGGAGCTGCCTGCCGGGTGCTGCGCCGGGCCCCGGCAGCCCGGCCGGTTGCGGCCGGAGGTGGATCGGCGACAGAGCATTCTTCTCCAGGCTGGCTGCAAATTGCCGCCTTGGGCTGTACTGGAGAACACAACAGATGTCCAGAATGAGCGGCATAGGACGTCTTGCCAGGACTTTGATTCCGGCCCTGATATCAGTTTTCGTGGGTGCTTCCCTGGCCCCTGCGCAAACCCGGCAGATCCTCTCCTGGCAGGACGATCTGGCGTACCTCCAGAATGCCCCGGGTGACGCATTGGCCCAGGCGCAAGCCGCCGTAGTGCAGATCCGGAACGGCGTTGAGCTCTGGCTGAAGACTCATGCGGATGCCCACATCGAACTGCGGCCTGCCCCGCAACAGCCATGGGGAGAGGAAGAAATACGTGCCGAGGTTTCCGCTCTTCGCGAG
>JAFNAH010000463.1 GCA_017860075.1 Acidobacteriota bacterium
TCCGAGGTCGCCTACGAGCTCCGCAATCAGTACAGCATCGGGTACATCTCCACGAACACCTCGCGGGACGGCTCCTATCGAAGGATAAAGGTGGAGTTGGATCCGTCGAAGGCAGCCGGCCGTCTGGTCAGGTACCGCCGCGGATACGCCGCCGCGAAAACCAGCACCAACTAGCCCATCAAGATCATTCCCTGCCCCGTCTTGCCGTGAGGCGCGTCTCCGAAGTTGTGAAGAAACTACGAGCACCGCAGAGGCGCAGAGTTCGCAGAGATAAATATTTGATTCTAAATCGGATAGAAATCGCTGTGTGGTCTTTGCGCCTCGGCGGTGAATCCTTCAGAGATTCTCCGAGGCGTCGCACGACGATCCGTGAGGGTGAGGAGCTGCGGCGGGTCGCAACCCGGCCGCATGGCGAGACTAGGGATCCGCACCACCCACCTTTTGCGCTGGGAAACGCAGTTCAAGGCACCTATAATCTTTCGTTTGTAGCTCTTCATTTCCGGTGAGGTAGTTTCATCAATGCCATACTCTGTCGCTCTCATATGTTCGACCTCGCATGCCGGCGGCGCGGGGCCTTGGATCGCCTCCCTCCTGCTCCTCGGGATGGCCGCAACCGTCCGGCGGGCACCGTCCAGAGGGAGGCAGCAGGACCTCGGCGCGCTTCAGAGAATAGCGTCGATGGTCAACCGCTCCCTTGATCTGCCGACCATCCTGGGGAAGGTTCTCGAGGAACTGATCGCCCTCCTGGGGATGGAGGCCGCTTTCATCCGCCTCCTGCCCGGTCGGGACGGCGGCGTACGGGCCCTCGTTCATCGCGGATTTGGAGCGGAAACGGTCTCGGCGATCGACGGGGGGGAACAAAGCAGTCCGGTCCCGGAGGGCGAGGGATCAACCGCTCCGCTGGTCATCCAGAACCTCGCTGAAGATCCGAACACGGATCTGCTGCGTCAGGCTCTGCGCAACGAGAAATTCAAGTCCTTTGCGCTCTACCCGGTCAGGTTCGGGAACCGGATGGTAGGCAGCATCGGCCTGGGGAGCCGCAGGGCAAGAGCCCAGGCGGAATGGCAGGAAGCTCTCATATCGGCGGCCGCGGAGATCCTCGGCGTTGCGATCGTCAACACACGGCTGCAGGAACAGGCAGCCAAGCTCTCCGAGGATCTTGTCGCTCTCCAGGAAGTCAACAAGATCATCTCGCGCGGCTTCGACCTGGAAGACATCATCCGCAGGATCGTCGTGGAAGGCAAACGCCTCGTCAAGACGAGCCAGTGCCACCTGTTCCTGCTCGACGACAGGCAGGAGCGACTGGTCGGGTCCGCCTCCACTCAGGCGGAAAATCTCGATATCCGGCGCGTGATGATACCCCTGTCGGAGCCTTCGACGGCGATCACGGCGCTCACGGAAAAACGCACGATGGCCGTCGACGCGGTTCCGCCCGTCGAGGGACCCGTCCAGGCGCTCATGGAGAGCATGGGGTGGAGCGCGGCGATATTCGCCCCCCTGATCACGAAGGAGCAGGCGATTGGCGTCCTGATCTGCAGCGATGACTCGCGCGAGCGCCGTTTCTCCCAGGAGGAGATCTCGCGGGCAGAGACGCTGGCGCACCAGGCGGCGATCGCCCTGGAAAATGCGCGGCTCTTCCAGGTGGTGTCGCGCAGCCAGAAGGAATGGGAAACGACCTTCGACGCCATGCAGGACTGCGTGTCGGTCCACGATCCCAGCGGAAAAGTGATCCGGGCCAACGTGGCGCTGGCGCGCCGCCTGAAAACCATTCCTCAGAAGGTGATCGGCAAGTATTGCTCCGAACTCTACTGCACTGCCGGCCCGGACGGGCCGCGGTGCGGCCACATCGGCTCGCTGCAATCGGAAGGCCTGATCGTTGAGGAAGTGGAGCTTCCTGAGATGGGCGGAACTTTCCAGGTTTCGATCGGGCCCTGGTACGACAAGAATAACCGCCTGGTCGGATCGATCCACGTGGCGAAGGACATCAGCAACGAGAAGCTGCTGCAGCAGCAGCTGATACAATCGGAAAAACTCTCGGCGATCGGCGAGCTGATATCGGGCATCGCTCACGAGCTCAACAACCCGCTGACCGGGGTAATGGGCTATTCGCAGCTGCTCCAGATGCGCGGCGACCTCGATGACCGTGCCAAGGACAGCCTGGTCAAGATCAACAACCTGGCGACGCGCTGCCAGAGAATCGTGCAGAACCTTCTTTCTTTCGCTCGCAAGCAGAAGCCCGAACGGACCCTCACGAGCGTGAACGAGATTCTCGGGCGGACCGTCGAGCTGCGCAGCTACGAGCTCCAGGTAAACAACATCGAGCTGGTGCTGGAGCTTGACCCGCAACTGCCTAGAACGATTGCCGACGCGCATCAGCTGCAGCAGGTGTTCCTCAACGTCATCACCAATGCAGAGCAGGCCATGCTGGAGACAAGAGGGCGCGGCAGGCTCACCATCCGGACCAGAAACGATATCGCAGGCGGACGTATCGTTGTCGAGGTTACCGACGACGGTCCCGGTATACCCGAACAGCACCTCACCAAGATCTTCGACCCGTTCTTCACGACGAAGGAAGTCGGCAAAGGTACCGGGCTCGGACTGAGTCTCGCCTACGGCATCATCAAGGAACATGCCGGCAATATCTATGCCCGCAGCAGGCTCGGGGAGGGTTCGACCTTTGTGATCGAACTGCCCGTGATCGGCGACCTGCATGAAGTCGCGAGTCTGGCTGAGGAGCTGGCCCCGCAGGGCCTGCACTTCGAGAACCTCGTCAGGGGTAAGAGGATCCTGGTAGTCGACGACGAGAAGTACATCCTCGATTTCTTCGTC
>JAFNAH010000464.1 GCA_017860075.1 Acidobacteriota bacterium
ACCGAGTGGGATGCCCACACGGACGCTTTGAAACGCGGCCTTGACCAGGCGATTGCACTCGATGACACGATCCGCAAGACTGCCCAGAGCGTCTCGGCCGACACGCTGATCATCTTCGCTGCCGATCACTCGTTCGATATTCGTCTGCGTGATGGGAAGAAGGGGGAACCGCTGCTGCCGACTGCAGATCAGGGCGGCAACTCGAATCCGAGCCGGGGTAATGTTCGTGTCGACGACGGGCATACCGGAGAGCAAGTGCTCGTGGCAGCCCAGGGTCCGGGTGCGGAACGGGTGCACGGTTTCATAGCCAATACCGACCTGTTCCACATCATGATGGCCGCTTACGGCTGGGAAAAGTAGGATATTCAAGATCCGGGGTCTGACCCTGAAATTCCAATTTTGAGGTCGCGAAGTGCAGTTTCAACGTCAGACCCTGATTCTGCACCCGCAGGCCTGATCTGGTGAGTGCAGTGTGCTCACATGGACGCCGGCGCGAGCTGAACATCGCCATTTGCCCACGCCTTCTCAAGACTCTGCCCGACCGTTGCCGCCTCCGCGGCTCTGCTATGAGCGCTCAATACTTTGGCAAGACCAGCCAGCGACCAGCCGTTTTCCGGATTCTGACGGAGATCTTCTCAATAGACCACATCCGCCTCCAGCGGCCGCCCGGCATCCAACAAGATGGCGCCGGGCACGTGTCGAACCGGAATGGGCCAGTCGGCGGGCTCGGTGTATACGAGCGCCTCTTCGAGGCGCACTGCCTTCTCGAGAGGTACGAGCGCATTTGTATAGTCTCCCCGGTGGGCGGCCAACTCACCCGCCGCCACTTCAGCCGGATCTATTGAGTTTCACAGCACAGCATGAGGTGCGTCGTGCGGCCCGGGCGGACGAGCGACAGCAGCTCGAACCTGATCTGCATGAAGAATCTGCGCCGCATTGATCACTGGGTGGATCGAGGTTATCATCTTCATCAGCTACAGGTCTGCGAAGCGGCGAGAGTTCAGGGGAGGGTGCGGGCCCAGTCCGTCAAGAAGCGTTGGTGAGGCTGGCCAGCAAGAGCACAAGTGCGCGGGATGGAGGCTGACCGATGAAGACCATAAAAGACGTGTTGCGTGATAAGGGACAGGCCGTATGGACAATTGATGTCAACGCCCTGGTGTTGGATGCCCTCGAACTAATGGCTGAAAAGGAGATCGGAGCGCTCATGGTGATGGAGGACGGCCGCGTCGCCGGTGTCATGTCCGAACGGGACTACGCGCGCAAGGTTGTCCTCTTGGGCAGGAGTTCAAAGGATACGCCTGTGCGCGAGATCATGACTCGGAAGGTGCTGTACGTGAAGCCTGAGCAGACGGTCGAGGAATGCATGGCGCTCATGACCGAAAAGCATGTGCGGCACATGCCGGTCCTCGATGGCGACAGCATGATCGGTGTGGTCTCGATCGGCGACATAGTGAAATCGGTCATTTCGGAGCAGCAGTTTCTAATCAGCCACCTCGAGAACTACATCCGCGGAAAATAGCAAGTTCAGGGTCTGACCCTGAATTTCCAATTTTCCGAAGGAAGAATGGAGATTGCCGCCATGCTTCAATCCCTACGAGACTCATTCAGGCTAAACAGCGAGAAACTGAACCGCAGGGAACTCTTTCGCAGGTGGCCTCTGCTCACCCTCCCCGGGCTTCTTGCCGGGAAATCCGCCGTAGCATCGATGGCAGCCAGGAGCGCGCAGGTCGTCACAGGCCTTTACAGATCCATTGGGGTGCGGCCGCTGATCAACGCACGCGGGACGTTTACCATCATCAGCGGATCCCTGATGCTGCCCGAGGTGCGGGCTGCGATGACTGCCGCCGCACAACAGTATGTGCATCTCGACGAACTGGCGGAAGCGGTCGGCGCGCGCCTGGCCGAGCTGACGAAAGCGGAATGGGGCATGGTTTCATCGGGCTGCGCCGCCGGACTGACGCACGCGACGGCCGCCTGTGTAGCGGGCGGTAACCCGGATCTTCACGTGCGCATCCCCAATCTGGCAGGCTTTTCCAAAGACGAGGTAATCATTCCGAAACACTCGCGCAATGTCTATGACGCGGCCATCCGCGCCGTGGGGGTGCGGGTGATCGAGGTGCAGACCCCCGAAGACCTCGAGGCCGCGATCGGCCCGCGCACAGCGATGATCTACATACTCGCCGGGCCAAATGCAGACGAGAGCCCTCTCAACACGCGCGTGATCGCGCAAATCGCCAAGCCGAAGGGCGTTCCCATTCTCGTGGATGCTGCGGCTGAAATACTCACGGTGCCCAACGTGCACCTGGAAAACGGCGCAACGCTGGTGGGTTACAGCGGGGGCAAGTGCCTGCGCGGTCCGCAAAGCGCAGGCCTGCTGCTCGGCCGCAAGGACCTGGTGCGGGCTGCCTGGATCCACAGCGCCCCGCATCACGGTTTTGCCCGATCCATGAAGGTAGGCAAGGAAGAAGCGATGGGCATGCTCACGGCGGTCGAGATGTGGCTGAAACGCGACCACCAGGCGGAGTGGAACCAGTGGGTTGCATGGCTCGACCATATTTCCAGGCGTGTTTCGGCCGTTGAGGGAGTCACCACTTCCGTTGTGCAGCCGGTCGGGCTTTCCAATCGCGCGCCGACGCTTCAGATTCGCTGGGACCGCAGCCGGATCGGCATCAGCGGCGAGACCATCTACCGACAACTGCTCGATACCGATCCGAGGGTTGTCACCCCAGGGGGGCGGGACAGGGAGGGCAGCACGGAATCGAGCATCTCAATCATGCCCTACATGATGGCGCCGGGCGATGAAAAGGTGGTCGCCGATAAGCTCTACGC
>JAFNAH010000053.1 GCA_017860075.1 Acidobacteriota bacterium
AACCGGTTCATGGGCGAATCCATCACAGTCGCCGGGTTACTGGCCGGCCGGGACATACTGGACGCCCTGGCGCCGATCGATGCAGGCGAATTCGTGGTCATCCCGGGCGAAGCGCTCTCCCGGCTCGATGGGATCTTCGTGGACGGCCTGTCCCCGGACGATCTGTCGCGCCGCCTCGCGCGTCCGGTCTATCCTTCCGGCAGGACGATGCTCGAATTCTTCAAGCTCCTGACCGCCCGATCCTCGCCCACAATTGCACTTGTCAATGGCCCGCATCTCTAGGAGAATCTAGAGTTCGGCCGGCGCCCGGCCCGCGCGACTCCGCGCCGGTTCGCTCGCGCTTCAACTTGAAGAGAGGGGACGGTCATGGCCCAGACGATCCAGGGAAAACTGGAGGCGAAGGGTAGTCGTTTCGCCATAGTCATCAGTCGTTTCAACAATTTTATCAGCGACCGACTCCTGAGCGGGGCGCTGGATGCACTGGACCGCCACGGTGCCGCGCCGGAGGACATCACTGTCGTCTGGGTGCCGGGCTCCTTTGAGATCCCGCTTGTCGCCAAGAGGCTCGCCTTGTCGAACAAGTACGATGCCGTACTCTGTCTCGGCGCCCTCTTGAGGGGCAATACTCCCCATTTCGACCACATTGCGTCAGCGGTCACCAAGGAGATTGGCGCGCTCAGCGTGGAAACCGGCGTGACAGTCATTTACGGTGTCCTCACCTGCGACACGATTGAACAGGCAATCGAGCGGGCCGGCCTCAAATCGGGCAACAAAGGCTTTGAGGCGGCAATGGCGGCGATCGAGATGGCGCAGGTGATGAAACAGATTTGAAGCCCGGACGACGCCGCGGCAACCGTGGCGGCCTCATACTATGGGAATCAGGCGCGTCGCGCGTGAATGCGCTGTCCAGATGTTGTATCAGCGCGACATCGGAAAGCACGATTGCAGATACATCCTCAATTCGTTCTGGGAGATGAATGAGCATTCGCCCCAGGTCAGGGAGTTCGCAACCCGTCTGTTTGAGGGGAGCGTCGCGAGGCTGAAGGAAATCGACGAGTTGATTCAGTCCCATGCGGAGAACTGGCGACTCAGTCGCATGGCTGCGGTCGACAGGAACATCCTCAGGCTGGCAGTGTACGAACTCCTTTCCGAGGAGAAGACACCGAGCACGGTTGTCATCAATGAAGCCCTGGAGGTCGCCAGGAAGTTCTCGACCCACGAATCCGCGCAATTCGTGAACGGCATCCTCGACAGCATCCGAAAGCATCTCAGCTCGAAAAAGGCAGAAGACTAATGGAAGCCCCGACCAACCTTGTTGCGCAACGACGTTTCAAGCTGGCCGAACTGAAGCGGAGAGGTTTCGACCCTTACCCTCACCGCTTCGACTTCACGCATAGCATCACCGACCTGCGGGCGTCATTTGACAGGCTTACCGGGCCGGAACTGGAAACAAGACCGGAACGGGTCCGCGTGTGCGGACGGGTTATGTCACTCCGGCCCCAGGGAAAGGCGGGCTTTCTCGATTTGTCGGACGGAGAGCAACGGATCCAGGTCTACATGCGCCGCGACAAGGTCGACGATGCAAGCTACGACCTGTTTCAGCTTCTCGACCTGGGAGACATACTGGGCGCCGAGGGCGTCCTCTTCAGGACGCGGACGAACGAACTGACCGTGCTGGCTTCGCGCCTTCAGCACCTGTCCAAGAACCTCATTCCCCTGCCGGAAAAGTGGCATGGACTGACTGACGTCGAGACCCGCTTCCGGCAACGGTACGTGGACCTGATTGTCAATCCCGAGGTGCGGGCGGTGTTCGCGAAGCGGAGCCGGATCATACGGGAGATCCGCAGCTTTCTGGACAGCAGAGGCTACCTGGAGGTCGAGACGCCGGTGCTGCAGGCGATTGCCGGCGGTGCCCTGGCTCGCCCTTTCATCACGCACCACAACGCACTGGATCTTGACCTTTACCTGCGGATCGCGCTTGAACTTTACCTGAAACGCCTGATCGTCGGCGGCTTCCCCCGGGTCTACGAGCTCAGCCGCATCTTCCGCAACGAGGGGATTTCCACCCAGCACAATCCCGAGTTTACGATGCTGGAGTTTTATCAGGCCTACAGTGATTTCCGCGACCTGATGGACCTTACCGAGGAGATGATCACGCAGATCGTCGAGGTTGTAACAGGATCGAGAACCGTCACCTACCAGGATCAGGTGCTGGATTTCAACCGGTGGCAACGCTACTCCCTGCGCGACGCGATTGTCCGTTTCTGGCCCGAGTCCGTTCCCGCGCCTGCAGGTGACGATTTGAAGTCACCGGAACGGCTTCGCGCGCTGGCCAGGAGCGTAAACGCAAAGTTCGAGCTGACTGACGGCCCGGGCAAGCTGCTGGCGGCGATTTTCGAAGAGGTTGCCGAACCGCACCTTATCCAGCCGACCTTCATCTACGACTTCCCGACCGAAGTGTCGCCCCTCTCGAAGACCAAGCCGGACGACCCGGAGACGGTGGAACGCTTCGAGCTCTATATTGCGGGCATGGAGGTGGCCAACGCCTACTCCGAGCTCAACGATCCCGCCGAGCAGCGCGCCCGGTTCGAGGACCAGCTGCGTCAACGCGGGCTCGGGGACGACACCGCCCATGCCATGGACGAGGATTACATCCGGGCGCTGAGTTATGGCATGCCGCCCACTGCAGGCGAGGGGATCGGTATCGATCGCCTGACGATGGTTCTGACCAACTCGCGTTCTATTCGGGAGGTCATCCTGTTCCCGCTGCTGCGGCCTGAGGCCGATACCCTGCCGCAAGCCCTCGGGGAGGTCGATGCGGACAAATGAGGGTCGGCAAGTGACGCCCGGCTTCCTGCCTGCACTCGCGTTCGTCGGTGATTTCCGATGAGATTCGAGCTCTTCGTCGCGCTTCGCTATCTTAGGGCGAAGCGCAAGCAGACGATGGTCTCCGTTGTCTCGGCCATCTCCATCATAGGGATAACTGCGGGCGTGATGGCCCTGGTCATCGCTCTCGCGCTCTCGACCGGCTTCCGGGAGGACATCCAGACGAAGATCGTGGGAGCAACGGCCCATGTCAACCTGCTCCGCCTGGACAGCACGCCGGTGCTGGATTATGAACAGGTCCTCCAGCGTGTAGAGAACGCACCTGGTGTAACGGGGTGTGCGCCGGCGATCTTCAACCAGGTCTTCGTTGCGAGCCCTCATCGAAACCAGGGGGCGGTGCTGAAGGGCGTCGATCCGAAGCGAGAACGCGAGATCTCGGATTTCTTCTCGCACATTACCTCGGGCGATGCCGGTGCGCTGGATCGTGCGGCGGCGGACAACGGACAGGAGCAGGCGTCGCGAACCCTGGAAAACATAATCATCGGGAAGGAGATGTCCCGGATCATGGGCGTCCAGATCGGAGACACCCTGAGGATCTTCTACCCCATGGGGCATCTGACGCCCTTCGGGATGACCGCGGCAGAGAAATCTTTCCGCGTGGCCGCTATCTTCGAGTCGGGGCTCTGGGATTACGACGCCAATTGGGCATACACGAGCCTCGAGGCCGCCCGTCGGCTCTTCTCGTTTCCGCCGGGCTCCGCATCCGTACTGCAGTTCAAGACTGTCGACCTCGAGGATGTGGGGCAAGTCTCGGATGAGATTCGCACAGCCGCCGGACCCGGTTTCACAACCACAACGTGGATCGACCTCAACAAGCCGCTCTTCTCCGCGCTCAAGCTCGAGAAGCTCGTGCTCTTCCTGACGATCAGCCTGATCGTGTTCGTCGCGTCCCTGAACATCGTCACCACTCTGATCATGATGGTGATGGAAAAGCAGCGCGACATCGCAATCCTGACGGCGATGGGGGCGACGTCCAGGACCGTTATGTATGTCTTCATGCTCCAGGGATTGATCATCGGGCTGATAGGCACGATGATGGGCGCGACCCTCGGTGCCACGGCCTGCTGGGTCATGGACAGCTACAGGTTGATTCACCTCGAGGCCGAGGTCTACAGCATCCCCTACGTCCCATTTCATTTGAAGTTCTGGGATATAGCGCTCGTTTCGGGAACAGCGCTCCTGATCAGTTTCCTGGCCACCCTGTACCCGGCCCGAAACGCCTCACGGCTGGACCCGGTGGAGATCCTTCGCTATGAGTGAATTCCTGGTGGTGCGCGATCTCTGCAAGAGCTACCGGTCAGGTGCCGGCAGGCTCGATGTGCTGATCGGCCTGTCCCTGACTCTCGAAAAAGGGCAGATGATCTCCATCACGGGAGTATCCGGCTCGGGGAAGAGCACCCTCCTGCATGTGCTGGGCGGGATGGACAGGCCGGATGCCGGCACGATTCGTATCGCCGGCAGGGAGTTGCCGGCCCTGGCTCCCGCCGAGCTTTCGAGTTTCAGAAACGAGACCCTGGGTTTTGTGTTCCAGTTCCACCATCTGCTGCCCGAATTCACCGCAGTCGAGAACGTCATGATGCCGCTTCTGATCCGGGGCGTTCCGGCGCCGGAGGCGCGCCGCGCCGCGGAGGCGATCCTGGAGGACGTGGGCCTCGGTGCCCGCGTTCAGCACCGGCCGGGCGAACTTTCCGGTGGAGAGCAGCAGCGCGCGGCCATTGCGCGAGCGCTGGTCGGAAGGCCTCAACTGATCCTGGCGGACGAACCTACCGGCAACCTGGACCCGCATACCGGGGATTCCATCGGAATGCTCCTGCACGAACTGCACGTGAGGCACAATCTCAGCTCGGTCCTTGTCACGCACAACGAGAAACTTGCCCGCATCTGCTCCCGCGTCTACCGGCTCGAGAACGGGAAGCTGGTGTGACTCCACCGTGGCCTTTTCACTTGGGTGAATGCTCCGTATAATAGTGTTTGACCCGTATCAGGAATCGAGCAAAGACAGATGTTTGAGAAATACACAGAGAAGGCACGGCGCGTCATCTTTTTCGCCCGGTATGAGGCCAGCCAGTTCGGCAGCCCGTACATAGAGACTGAGCACCTTCTGCTCGGCCTGATCCGGGAGGACAAGAACCTGACCCAGCGCTTCCTGCCCAAGGCAAACACCTCGATCGAGAGCATCCGGAAGGAGATTGAGGGCCGCACGGTCATCCGTGAGAAGGTTTCTACATCTGTCGATCTTCCTTTTTCGGACGAGTGCAAGCGCGTGTTGAATGCCGCTGCGGAGGAGTCCGAACGGCTGCAGCACAAGCACATCGGCACCGAACACATGCTCCTGGGCCTGCTGCGGGAGGAGCGGTCGGTTGCCGCCGAGATTCTGCGCGAACGCGGCATCCGGCTGAGTTCCATCCGGGAGGAGCTTGGTCGGGGGTCGGCAGAGAAGCACCCGCAGGCCCGCGCGAAAGAGTCCTTGAGCCTGGTGGAGTTCTCCCGCGATTTGACCGAGGCTGCCACAGGCAACGCGCTCGATCCGCTTGTCGGCCGGGAGAACGAGATCGAGCGGATGATCCAGATCCTCAGCCGGAGAACGAAAAACAATCCGGTACTGATCGGGGAACCCGGGGTCGGCAAGACGGCGATCGTGGAGGGCCTGGCACAGAGGATCGTGGACGGGCGCGTTCCGCCGCAACTGTTGGACCGGCGCATCCTCGCGCTCGATATCTCGTTGATCGTCGCCGGGACGAAATACCGGGGCCAGTTCGAAGAGAGGCTCAAGACGATCATGAAGGAGCTGGTCGAGAACCGGAACTTTATCGTCTTCATCGACGAGCTGCACACGCTCGTCGGGGCCGGGTCGGCGGAAGGCTCACTCGATGCCGCCAACATCCTGAAGCCCGCTCTGTCCCGCGGCGAAATACAGTGCATCGGCTCGACCACTCCCCATGAGTACAGGCGTTCGATCGAGAAGGACCGTTCTCTGGAACGAAGGTTCCAGGCGATCAAGGTCAGCGCGCCTTCGGAAGAGGAAACCATCGCCATCCTCCACGGTGTAAAGGAGAGGTACGAGAGCTTCCACCAGCTGAAATACGCCGACGAAGCCCTCGAAGCTGCCGTGTACCTGTCGAACCGCTACATCTCCGACCGCTTCCTGCCAGACAAGGCGATAGACCTGATCGACGAGGCCGGTGCCCGCGTCAAACTGCGCGCGACTTCCATCCCGGAGGAAATGATCAACATCCACCGCCGGATTCGCGTCATCGACGGCAGGATCGAGAATGCAATTTCAGCTCAGGAGTTCGAGAAGGCGGCCAGGTATCGTCTCGAAGAGGATCTCGAGCAGGAGAACCTGCAGGTGGTGAGGGAACGGTGGAAGCTGAAGACCACGACGCCGCTCCGGGTCACGCGCGAGGACATCGAGGAAGTGATCGCCAAGTGGACCGGGATCCCGATCACATCCATCCACGAAGAGGAGATGTCCAAACTGCTCCGCATGGAGGAGGAGCTTCACATGCGGGTCATCAGCCAGGATCGCGCCATCTCCGCCCTCAGCAAAGCGATTCGCAGGTCCCGTGCCGGGCTGAAATCGCCGAAGCGCCCGGTGGGTTCATTCCTGTTCCTCGGGCCGACCGGGGTGGGCAAGACGGAAATGGCGCGGTCGCTCGCGGCCTTCCTGTTCGGCACCGAGAACGCGATGATCAGACTCGATATGTCCGAGTACATGGAGAAACACTCGGTGAGCAAGCTCATAGGCTCCCCGCCCGGATACGTGGGGCACGAAGAGGGCGGGCAGCTGACGGAGAAGATCAAGCGCAACCCGTATTCCGTCCTCCTCCTGGACGAAATCGAGAAGGCGCACCCGGACGTCTACAACATCCTCCTGCAGGTCTTCGAAGACGGTCAACTAACTGATTCGCTTGGCAATACAATCGACTGCAAAAACTGCATCATCATCATGACCTCCAACATCGGCGCCCGATTCCTTGAGAAGCGCGGGCACATGGGATTCAGGTCCTCCAGTGAGGCGGATCGCAAGAAGACGGAGGAGATGATCCACGAGGAGGTTAAGAAGACATTCAACCCCGAGTTCCTGAACCGACTCGACGAGGTCATCCTGTTCGATTCGCTTACGGACTCAGACCTGGAACAGATCGTCGACCTGCTGATCGTCCAGGTAAACGATGTTTTGCGGCACAAGAAGTTCTCCATCGTGGTTCGCCCTGAAGTCCGCAAGTGGATCGTGGACAAGACTTGCCGGGACCGCTCCTACGGCGCCCGCCCC
Source organism: Acidobacteriota bacterium (assembly GCA_017860075.1). GTDB lineage: Bacteria > Acidobacteriota > UBA6911 > UBA6911 > UBA6911 > JACADW01. The sequence goes on from JAFNAH010000053.1 coordinate 7,163, forward strand.
CTGCGACGTGCCATCCAGAGATACCTCGAGGATCCGCTCTCCGAAGCTCTGATCCGCAACCGCCTCGAGCCCGATGTGACTCTCGAGATCTATCTGGAGGGCGACACTCTCTGCTACCTTCCGGCAGGCAGCCCGGCAGAGAGCGGCATGAGGCTGAGCGTGTGAACAGGGCGGTTGCCCTGCTGAGACACCCCGCCCGTGGCAAATAAATGTGAACGCCTGCAGCCCGCCGGGCGTCTTTTCTGACAAGGCTCGGTCCGCGAGGGACCTGAAACGTGGCCGAGTCCGGCAGAAGTCCTGGGACTGCGCGAGGCGGCAGAGAGTCCAGCGCAGGGATGCAGAGCTTTCACCGCGCCGAGCCCCGGGCTTCCTCCATAAGCCTGAAACAGTATGGATTTGACGGTGCCTTTCCATTACCATATGTCGTCTTTTTAATCTCCAACCTCGACCTCCGGGTCAGGGTGT
>JAFNAH010000465.1 GCA_017860075.1 Acidobacteriota bacterium
CTGCAGCCTGACGCCGCTCGGCATCTACACGCCGTATCCCGGGACTGAGCTGTACGACCGCTGCCGGGATGATTTCGGCGTCGAGTTCCCCGACACCCTCGAAGGATGGTCCGAGTATCAGTGGCAGAAGAACAATAACGTTTTCCTGCAGGCAGCGGACCGGAAGCTGCTGACCAGGCTGAACGTGGCGTCCAGGTTCTTCGATGAGAAGCTGTTCGAGCGGTTCGGGGAAAAGCGCCTGAAACACCTGATCATGGCGCTCTATCACCTGTACGGATCACTCATCCGGCTCAGAGTCCGCAGGCGTTTCTTCCGCTTCATGCCGGAGGTGGCCGTACTCAACCGGTTGCAGGACTACTACATCGACTCAACTCACAGGAAATACCTGAGGGCGCGCGGCGGGGCACCCCCTCCTGCGGAGGCGTCCTGCATCCCCGGCACGACAGGCTGAACCCGCTTAATCCCCGATCTCCTCACCGATCAATTACCATCCTCCGCTGCGCGGGCGCTATTCACAGATCCCGGTGCCAGCGGGCGATCGCGTACTTCTCCTCCGGAGCGTACTTGAGTTGCAGCTCACCGCCGTAATCGCGCTGGATAGCCTTGCCGATCCTGGCGGCCAGATGTTCGGTGGTGACCGCGACGCTGATTTCGTCCCCCGTTTCGTCAATCTTGATGATGCGCTCCAGCGGACGCTCGAGCGAAGACACCTTCTCGACGTTCCGGATCCTGTTCATCAGGTCCCGGCGGTGGAGCGCGGCGAAATTCCCGCTCAACTGCACGATGCCCCCAATCTGGCCGTCGCGCACCAGCAGGCAGGCCGGGCAGGGCTTCGAAGGGAACTGGCCGCCGGAGGTCGGCTCCGGCTTCTTCCAGACACTGCCACTGAAGACGAGGCCGCAGTCCGGGCAGCGTGTCCCGATACGGTACTTCTCGGTGTGCCTGAAGGGCGTCTTCTCTTCGACCCGCTTGTCTCTTTGAAATCTCTCGCCCGCCTTATGCAGTTTGACCATAGATCCTCCCTGGTTTCTGTTTTGAGCGGCTGTTTGACCCATGAAGATTGTGCGATCGGCATTGTTCCGGCTGCATAGTAGAGGACGCTCGCAGCATCCACGGGTCGTCGTTCGCCTCGGAGAGGCCCGGAGCGGAATCATACTCTAATGACGCAGTTCACCGAAGCTCGCAACTCGCGGCCGTGCAAGACGTTCAAAGTCCGCATAGCTCATCTGAATAGTCTCGATGTGCGAGCCCGCGTTGAAGACAATCGCAGGATGAGCCTGGAGCGTCTCATCCGCCCACACGTCGAGGTTGTACAGGTTGCCGAACGGGGGCATGGCTCCCAGCTCGCAGTCGGGGAAGAGCCCCCGGAATTCTTCCTCGGTGGCCAGGCGAACCGACTTGGCCTTCAGGAGTTCCGCCAGCCGGTCCAGGTTCACACGGTGGCTTCCCGGCAGAACGGTCATGACCATCCGGGCGTCGGCCACAACCATCACCACCTTGGCCAGGTCCTTGCCGCTGACGTGCTGGACATGGGCAAGCCCCTGGGCGGTATAGGCCGGCGAGTGGGTGCAGAACGTGTAGGCGACCTTGTTCCTGTCGAGGAAATCCCTGATCTGCGTGGGAATTGCCATGGCTGTTTCCTTTCCGACGGTGAGAACAGAATGAAAGAGCAGGGCGCACGGGGAATCCGGCGCGATAGGGAAGAAAGAAGCGAATCGGCATTCAGGCGCTCCTTTCCGCTACACCTTATGAACCTTATTGTATACCTGATTCCGCGGCTGCTCCACATCGAACTGCGCGCCAGGATCGCATGCGGCGCATCTCCGAGGCTGTGAAAAAACCTATGAGCACCGCAGAGACGCAGAGTTCGCAGAGATAAATAATTGATTCCAAATCAGATAGAAATCACTCGCTGCGGTCTTTGCGCATCCGCGGTGAATTATTCACAGCTTCTCCGATCGCCGGAGCGGTGCAGAGGAGCTGCACGGGGCAGCGGACGGTTCGTTGGGCTAATCCAATCGCGCGGTCTCGAGGTATTCGGGGATGTGCGTCTTCCAGCCTAGAGTCTCCCTGATACGCTCCGCGAGCGCGGCGCTGGACCCGGGCTCACCGTGGATAACGAAAGTCATCTTCGGAGGACGTTTGAAGGCGCCAAGCCATTCGAGAATCTCACCGGCATCCGCGTGGCGTGAGAACGACTCCATGCTGAGGATTTTGGCGCGGACCGGAACCATTTCGCCGTGGATCTTTATTTCCCGCGCTCCATCCTTCAGCAACTGTCCGCGCGTGCCTGCCGTTTGAAATCCGATGAAGAGCACGGCGTTCCTCGGGTCCGGGAGACGGTTCTTCAGATGGTGCAGCACACGCCCGCCCGTGGCCATGCCGCTGCCCGAGATGATCACGCAGGGGAAACGCACGTCGTTGATCTTCTTGGACTCCCCGGGCGTGTGTGCGATGTGCAGGTTCGGGCACAGGACCGGGCACTGCCCGGTTTCGCGGAACAACGCTCGAGCCTCATCATTGAACTCCTCGATGTGCCTGCAGAATACCTCCGTGATTTCGACTGCCATCGGGCTGTCGAGGTAGATCGGCAGATCCGGGATCTCCCGGCGTGTCTTGAGCTCGCGGATGATGTAGAGCAGCTGCTGGGTGCGCCCCAGTGCGAAGGCCGGCACCACGAGCGAACCGCCCCGAGCGGCGGTGCTTCTTATGATTCCGGCGACCTCCTCGGAGGTTTCTTCCGCGGGGTGCATCCGGTCGCCGTACGTGGATTCGAGGATCAGGTAATCCGAATGATCGATGCGCTCCGGATCCTCCAGGATAAT
>JAFNAH010000466.1 GCA_017860075.1 Acidobacteriota bacterium
CAATTCTTTTCGAAGTTGATTCCTGCTAACCACCAATGTATGAATATCCGCCATGGATCCAACTCTTGTATCGCGCATAGCCCTGGAAGTCGGCTTGCCTGAGGAAACGGCGGCCGCCATCGTCGGGCTCTTTGAAAAAGGTTCAGCCGCCCCTTTTATCACCCGCTACCGGAAGGAGGTTACCGGGGGACTCCCGCCTGCCAAGATCCGCGCCATCCAGGAGAGGATGTGGTATTACCGCGAACTGCTCGAGCGGCGGACTGCGCTGCTGAGGCTCCTGGGCGACCAGAAGAAACTGACCGACGAACTCCAGCAACGAATCACCCGCATCTTCTCGAAGGTGGAGCTCGAGGACCTGTTTCACGTTTTCAGGCCCAGGAAGCGTTCCCGCGCCACGGAGGCTCTCGAAAAAGGCCTTGGCCCGCTTGCTGAATACATCTGGAACCAGGAAGCGGACGCGTGGAGCCTGGAAGAACACGCGGACGTGTACATCGACCCGGAGAAGCAGGTCACATCCCGCGAGAGCGCGCTGCAGGGAGCATCAGACATCATTGCCGAGTGGATATCCGACGACCTCGAAATCAGACGCAAGCTGCGCGAAATGCTCTGGACCGAGGGGATGGTCGTGAACAGAAGACAAAATACAACATGTACTACAATCGCCGCGAGCCGGTGACCAGCATTCCCTCCCACCGGGTGCTCGCAATCCGACGGGGCACAAAGGAAGGGATCCTGACCTCCGCGATACAGGGCGATCATGCCAAAGCGCTCGAGTACCTGCTCAATGCGTCCATTCGCGACAAGGAATCGTTCTTTGCGCCGATCCTCGAGCGAGCGGTGCGCGACAGCTACCATCGCATACTCCGGCCGCTGATCGAGACCGAGGTTCGCGCGATGCTGAAGGAGCGCGCCGATCGCGAGGCGATCCGGGTTTTCCAGGAAAACCTCACGAGCCTGTTGATGTCGCCCCCGGCCGGAGCAATCACGGTCATCGGGATCGATTCCGCGAAGGCCGAGGAATTCCATCTGGCGGTCGTGAACGAAAAGGGCGCGTTTGTTGAGGAGGTCGTGGTCAACCCCCTTCCGCCGAAGAATGACGTGGAGGGAACCCGGGCCGCTATCAAGGACCTCGTCGCCCGTCATGGAGTGCGCGCCTTTGCCCTCAGCAGCAATGCCTCCGGCCGTGAATTCGAGGTCATCGTGCGGAAGATCCTGGCCGAGGAGGGAATCGAGAACGTCCTTTTGACCGCTGTGAACGACACCGGGCTGGCCGTCTATGCCGCCTCGCGTGCAGCACGCGAGGAGTTTCCTGAAATGTCGTCGGCTGCAAGGAGCGCCGTCAGTGTGGCGCGGCGGCTGCAGGACCCCTTGGCTGAACTCGTCAAGGTTGATCCGAAGCTGATCGGCGTGGGCCAGTACCAGCATGATGTCGACCAGAAGGAACTGCACAGGGGTCTTTCGCAGACTGTACAGGCCTGCGTCAACGATGTCGGGGTCGACGTCAACTGCGCCGCTCCGACTCTCCTTCGATACGTCGCGGGGCTCAATGACAGGGTTGCACGGAAGATCGTCGCCCACCGCGAGGCTAGCGGCCCTTTCCAGACACGGGCGGCAGTCTTCCAGGTCCCGGGACTCGAGGAACCTTCCTGCGAGCAGGCCGGCGGATTCCTGCGCGTGCGTGAAGGCGAGAACCCGCTGGACCGCACGGCGATTCGTCCCCGCGACTATCCCATCGTGGAGCGGATGGCCGCCAGCCTTGGGGTCTCCGTCACCGAACTGATCGGCAACTCCGAGCGCTTAGGAGCCATCAGGCTCGAGGACTTTGTCGGTGAGGACGTGGGGCTTCCGACTCTCGAGAACATTCGCGAAGAACTCCTCCACCCGGGACGGGATCCGAGAAAACCGTTCGCCGCGCCCAAGTACCGCGCGGACGTCGGGCAGGTTGCCGACCTCAAAGAGGGAATGGTCCTCGAAGGGATCGTAACCAATGTTACCAACTTCGGGGCATTTGTGGACATCGGGATCCACCAGGATGGTTTAGTCCATCTCAGCCAGATGTCCAACCGGTTCATCCGCGATCCCCGCGAAGCGGTCAGGGTGGGCGACGTCGTGCAGGTGAAAGTCATTTCCATCGAGGCGGAGACTAAGCGCATCGGCCTGTCGATGAAGGCTCTGCTGCCGGAATTACCGCGGCGGCGAAAGAGGCCCCCGAATCGAAGACCGAGGCCGGCTCCGGCCCGGCCGGCTTCTGCTGTTGACCCCTCTGAGCCGACCGCCGCGCCGGCCGAAGGAGCAACACCGGCAGGCGCAGCACCGCAGGAAAGGCGCAGACGGCCTTCGGGAAGGCCATCCGACCGGCCCCGGAGGCACAGGAGGGAAGAACGCAAGCCGCCTCCCCAGCCTCCCGATGACGCGGTGACCAGGACGGAGGAAGACGTTCCGGCACCTGAGCCGGAACCGGCCGGCCCTGAACCTTCCCTCCAGGACAAGATCGCCCTCCTGCAGTCCAAGTTCAAGGGCATCAAGTAAGAGGCGGGCGCGCTTCGCCGAAGCTCGAGCCGGTCCTCGCCGGCTGCGTGGGCCCGCTCTGCGGCCTGAGATCCCCCATTGCTTGAGTATGATCTTAGGCAGAAGGTGCTCTCGCCGGCGCCGAAATGATCCTGCCGGCAATGCCCCGGCCCGACCCAAAGAACGCCGGTTGCTGATAGCTTTCGACGGCATCTGGCGGTGTCGGCAGGGAGCAGGTAAGATTCATAAACCACTGACTCGCAGCCAGGCGCATCCGGCCGGCGATCGTGGGACGGCGAGCAAGAGAGCAGACTCTGACATCACAGACAAAGGAGCGAACACATGCGTTTCCGTCTTGCAGCGTTGATACTGATCGCAGGAATGGGAGTCTGGGCATTTGGCCAGGCCGGCGTTTCCCGCGCTACGGCAACCACCATGATAGGGGGAAAGAAGGTCGCTATCGACTATGGACAACCCTCACTCAAGGGAAGGAATTTTGCCGATCTGATGAAGCAGCTTCCTCAGGACCGGATGTGGCGCGCCGGATCGGGAGCCGTCACCATCCTATCGACCGAGGCCGATCTGTTGATCGGCGGCGGGAAGGTACCGGCCGGCAGGTATTCGCTCTACATCCACTGCCCGGAGAGCGGCAACTACTCCCTGGTATTGAATAGCGACCTGGGGCAGCCGCTGAGTAAGATCTGGTCCGGGGCGCCGCCGAACCAGGCCAACGAGCCCTATCCGTACTTCGAGTACACCAAGGAGATCGGCACCAAGGAGATCGTCCGCGCAGCGCTGACGAAGACCTCCGTGCCGGAAACCGACCTGCTGACATACGCCTTCA
>JAFNAH010000467.1 GCA_017860075.1 Acidobacteriota bacterium
GATTTCATCCGGATCCGAAACGAGGCCGCTCATCTTGCCGATCACCGTATTGAGGAAGCGCACGTGTGCGCGAACCCGTGGCCGCTCGACCTCGGGAATCTCACCGAGAACTGCGTCCTCCAGTATTTCAGCCGCATGATTGTGGTTCTCCGCGGCGTAGATGACGGCACGCGGCCCACGCGACTCCACCTTCCGCCTCAACCCTTGTGCGAGAAGCCGGTGGATGCTGCCCTGCCCTCCTGTAACGTAATGCTGGACGCTGGGAACGGCGGTTGCGATCTCGTCGGCCCCGGCGATCGCGTCAACGAGAAATCCACGGTCGGACTCCGAAGCGGGAAGATAAATCTCGACCGGGCCGACCCTGGCAATTTCGATGCGATCGGAATAAGCGATGTTGACGGAGTACATACCACCGGAATCGCGAACCGCTTCGACCGCGTCCTGCATGACCTCGGCCACCACGAGTCGCACGAAGTTGCCCGAGCGGAAAGCCTCATAGAGAAACAGTCCACCCTGGATCGGGCCGAAGCCGAGGCCGACGAAAGTGCGTTGTCGTTTGTGAGGCACCAGCCTGGTTCCTCCAGCGGCGGGGATCCACGTCCCGCAGTCAAGAGCACGTTCTAGTTGAGATAGTTGCTTTCGTCCAGTGAGGTCCAGGATTGAACGTCGATGATCTCCTCAGTACGCCGATGCGGATACACAACCGCCTTGCCAGCGATTTGCTGCGCCCTGGTCATGCGTAGAAAATCGATCGCATGTTCGAGATCGCCGATGCATGCAATATGAACGCCGGCGTCGATCGCCTTCGCGCTCATCAGTTCGAGTGTGCGGGCGACATCCCAGGGCGAACCGCCGCTGGAGCCGGTGATGTTGATCTCCCGGTAATGGACGATTCCCGTGTCGAATCCCACCACCTCCTCGCCCTTCTTGAGCCCCGCGAAAAGATTCAAGACACCACCCCGTGCGACGAGGCTCTGTGCACTCTCGATGGCTCCACGGCTGCCGGCTGCGACGATCACGTCATCGGCTCCCGCCCCGTTCGTTGTGCTCCCGATGCAGGACACAAGGTTGGCTGACGCTGCATTCACTGTTCTGAGGTCTATCCCGGCGGCGGCGGCGCGCCCGGCAAACAAAGCGCGCACCAACTCCAGCCGTTCCTCCAGCAGGTCGGCAACGACGATCGCTCGAGGCCCGGCGCTTAGCGCGAGATCTACGTGCATGCGGCCCATCGCGCCCGCGCCCACGATCAGCGTGACACCGTCCTTCCTGAGACCGTTCACAACCTGCCGTGGAGAGAGGGGATCCCTCTGAACAAGGTGCGTGTGATGCTCCTGGGCTGAGACGGCGCACGAGAACGGCTCGCTCAGTGCGGCGTGCGCGTAGGGGATGCCGGGGTCCGGGAGAGGGAGCAGGCAGCCCGCAGCCAGAATCTCCTCGGTGATCAGGATGTATTCCGCCAGGTGGCCCGGGAGCGTGTAGCCGACCGCCACCTTGGCGATCCCCTGCCCGCGATCCCGGTACCGCTCGAGGTTGATGATCGGCGGGTGGTCCACGGCCGGTTGCACGACAAAACGCTGGCCGGGACGGTATCGGTCACGCAGATCTTCACCGACTTCCACTAGTGTTACGGATCCTTCGTCTCCCAGGATCAAAGGAAACCGGGCAAGATCCCAGCCATACACGAACTTGTGGTCTGGACCCTGCTCGACAAGTTTGATCAGGGAGGTGCAGATCCCAGCGGCATCCACACGCGCCAGCAATTGGCCCGGGCCGGGGCGTGGCATCGGCACCTTACCGACGCGCAAATGGTCAAACCCGGTGCCATCTAGCACCAGCGCCCTCATCTCGGCGGGCAGGCTGTCACTCCTCGCTTCGGACGATGTGTTCACGCTCATCATTAACTCTCTGGATAGTTGCGGCCACGGTCATCACAGACGCCGAATAGACACCGACACAGGCTCAGATCGGCTGGAAAGGAAATATATGATGGAATTCGGGTCTTCGGGTAGACGAAATGCGGATCACTTCGCGCTTACGGCGCGGGATCTTGGTTCACCTTCGATCATTTGTAATATTGCTTGTCGTGGACGCAGAAAACGCCTTTTTCGGATATCCATCTCCGGCGCTCCCTTTCCACGAATTTCCTGATTCCATTGTCCCGGATGAACTCCAGATTCTCGATTTCGCTCATGCCGTACTTTGTACGGTAGCGGAGATCGAGGTGCTGCAGGCGCTCGCAGGGGAACACGGCGCAGTCGAAACAGAACTTGCCGGCGCGCTCTCTGCAGATGCGCATGTAGCACTGGGCGATGGTCTTGGGCTTGTCTTGCTCGAAGTCCCGGCAACCGAGGCAGGGGTTATGCTCGCGCAGAAAAGCTTTGCAGACCCCGCAGTTCATCCCGCACGGGGCAATCAGGTTCCTGCTGATTCGCTTCAGCATGCTCAGGAGTCCATCCTCGATACACGGGCCTGTGGTGCTCCCGCATGCAGGACCATGCCCCACAGGACGGTTGGTTCCATCGCTGTCGGCATCGAAATCGGGATCGCAATCGCTGATCGACACCGAGAGCGGCCCCGATTCCGATATCGATCCCGATGTTCCGTGGCTTTGCCTTCAACGGGCCAAATGAGAATGGCGGAGAGGGGGGGATTCGAACCCCCGACACCGGTTTTGCCAGTGTAACTGCTTAGCAGGCAGCCCTGTTCGACCACTCCAGCACCTCTCCGCGGTCGAAGACTTGCGTGCCAGTGCGGACGAGCACGCCCGGGCCGGCAGGAAATAGTAGCGGATCTCGACTCCACTTTTCTACTAGAATTCGGCCCC
>JAFNAH010000054.1 GCA_017860075.1 Acidobacteriota bacterium
AGGAGCGATTGCTCGACCAGGACCTCGTGGACCGGTGAGAGGTTGAGACCGCGGGTGATAATCTCCTCGTATTCCTCGTTATTGAATGCGATTCCGCCGCCCGACCCCCCCAGCGTGAAGCTCGGGCGGATAATTGCGGGGAGGCCGATCGTTTCGAGGAACTCCCGGGCCCGTTCCAAATCGGCCACGACGCTGGACCGTGCCGACTGGAGGCCGATCTCCGTCATGGCGTCCTTGAAGAGCTGTCGATCTTCCGCCACTTCAACCGCGCGAAGCTTCGCGCCGATCATTTCGACGCCAAAGTGATCGAGGATGCCGCTCCGCGCAAGCTCCACAGAGAGGTTCAGCCCTGTCTGTCCGCCGACCGTCGGGAGCAGGGCGTCAGGCCGTTCCCGGGCGATGATCGCTGCCACCGAATCCGGCGTGAGCGGCTCTACGTATGTCCGGTCCGCGAGCTCGGGGTCGGTCATGATGGTCGCGGGATTGGAATTCACCAGGACGACTTCGAATCCCTCGCTCTGCAGTGCTTTGCACGCCTGGGTCCCGGAATAGTCGAACTCGCATGCCTGCCCGATCACAATCGGGCCGGACCCGATGATCAGAATCTTCTTGATGTCGGTGCGTTTTGGCATGCCTACCTTCTATATTCCACCATGAGGCGCCTGAAATCTTCGAAGAGATAGTGGGAATCGTGCGGCCCGGGGGAAGCCTCCGGGTGATACTGGACCGAAAACGCAGGTACCTCGCAGTGGCGCATTCCTTCCAGTGTCTGATCGTTCAGGTTGATGTGTGTCAGGGTCACACGAGCCTGGTCGATCGAATCCGGGTCGACGGCAAAGCCGTGGTTCTGGGCCGTGATCTCGACCCGGCCGTTGAGCAGGTTCTTGACCGGCTGATTTCCCCCTCGATGGCCGAACTTCAGCTTGAACGTCCTGCCGCCGAAAGCCAGCCCCATAAGCTGATGACCCAGGCAGATCCCGAAAACCGGCACGCGACCCATCAACTGGCGGATGTTCCTGACTGCGTACTCCAGAGGTTCGGGATCCCCCGGTCCGTTTGACAGGAATACGCCATCGGGATTCATGGCAAGTACGTCGTCCGCCGGCGTGGTCGAGGGCACAACCGTCACCGTTCCGCTGATGCGGAGGAGATGGTTGAGGATGTTGCGCTTGATTCCGTAGTCGTATGCAACCACCTTGAAGCCGGCATTCGGGTCGTCCGGCCCCGCGCAGCGCCAGGTATAGGAAGCGTCGCACGTGACGGCAGAGGCGAGATCGCAACCGAGCATGCTTCGCACCGAGCGTGCCCGCTCAATCAGCCTGGGCGGATCCGGTTCGACGGAACTTATCACTCCCCGCAGAGCCCCTCGCGTCCTGATGTGGCGCACAAGCGCGCGCGTGTCAATGTCGGAGATGGCCACTATACCGTGACGCGAGAGATAGCTCTCCAGGGATTCCCGCGCGCGCCAGTTCGACGGGAAGCTGCCCAACTCGCGGGCCGCGAAGCCTTCGACAAAAGGACGGCGCGACTCTTCGTCTTCGTCGTTAGTACCGTAGTTACCGATATGCGGGCAAGTCATAACCACGATCTGACCGGCATAGGAAGGATCGGTCAGAACCTCCTGGTAGCCCGCCATCGAGGTGTTGAATACGACCTCGCCGGCTGTCTCCCCCTGGGTGCCGAAGGCCCGGCCTGTGAACGTAAGACCGTCTTCAAGTGCGAGTATCGCCTTCATAGTTTTCCCGAAAAAATGGCTGACGTGCCGCTCGCGGAGGATTGCGCGCCGGGCCCCTCCGGCACCGCGCTCCACCGGCTGTCCGGAACAGGCACGAGGCCGGCAAACAGGGCGGCCACGGCTCCGCCGGTGCCGCTTCACTCCACGCGGCCTGCGCGCGCGATCGGCCAATAACAGAAGACAGCCTTGCCGTAGATCAATTCCCTGGGCACGAAACCCCAGTTCCGGCTGTCGTTGCTGGAACTGCGATGGTCGCCCAGCACGAAGTAACGGCCGGGAGGTACGATTCTCCTGCCGAAGGAATCCTGATCCCGGAATTGAGGGTCGAGGTATGGCTCTTCGACTCTGGCGCCATTGACGAAAACCGAACCACGTCGTATCTCGACCTCGTCGCCGGGGATGCCCAGCACCCTCTTAATAAACGACTTGCTCCGGTCCCGCGGATACCAGAATACGACAACATCGCCCCTTTCGATCTCCGAAAACCTGTAGATGAAACGGTTTACAAAGATCCTCTCCTGGTCGACCAGCCTGGGTTGCATGCTCGTGCCTTCCACCTTGACGGGCTGGACCACGAAGATCACGATCAGAACGGCGAAGAAAAACGCCAGGAGGATGTCACGCAGCCAGGGCTTCAACTCACTGAGCCAGCGGGACGTCGAGGAGGGAAATTCGGGGCCTTCGTTCACGCCTCCCGCTGATGAGGGCAATCTATCTTCCATCTCCGAGTGGTGCTTCTTGGAATCGGGGTAGGATCCGCACCCGGGATCCAAACGGCAAAAGTACCAAAGGGACCCGTGAAACTCAACCTCTTTGTGTCACCTCGAGACTGCAGAAGCCGGGACTCGCGCCGGCAGCTGTCAGTTCTCAGCTATAGGATCGCCGGCGACCAACACTATTGACCCACCGGCAACGGTGTCCGAAGGGATTCAGTTAGGCCTGTCGCGCAGGCGGACATGTTGCTATACTTCGCGGTTACTCTGGCAGCGCACAGATGTGGGCCTGATCCTCGCAGCTTCTGCCGTGAAGATAGACCTCGCGAGAAGCTACCGAGTAACTCCCTTCGCCTGGTCCCGGGACCATGATTGGGGGCGGGGTTTTCAGACTCAGCAAGAGGATAGGCAATGAAGATTGCAGTACTGAGCGCGAGCCGGCAGAAAAACTGCACGCTCAAGGACGTCGCCGGGGGCTTCGGCACCGTTTTCACCGTCGGCGGTTCCCCCTTCGCAAAGCTTCTGGAGATTGCGAAGCGAAGGATCGCCGCAGTTCCCAACATAACGCTTGCCTACCTCGATTCGATCCTCTCGGCCCATGGCGCCCGGGTCAAGGTCCTCGAAGTGCGCGACCTGGACCAGCTCGAGCCTGCCGACCTCTACCTCATCTCCTCGTCGATCGTGGACTGTCGCTTCGAGCGGGAAATAGGCTCCGAGGTCAAACGCCGGTTTGGCTCCAGGGTCGGATACTTCGGCACATTTGCTGCCGCTGTACCCGAATTCTTCACCGAGGTCGCGGACTTCACCGTACAGGGCGAGATCGAAAACATCGCGCCCGCCCTTGCCCGGGGCGAGATCCCGAGCGGAATCGTGTCCGCAGGGTTCGTCCGGGACCTCGATTCGCTCCCGTTCCCAAGATGGGATCAGTTCCGCATCCGTCGCTACAGGTACCAGATCGTCACCAACCAGGGAATAACCCTTCCAATGCAGGGGAGCAGGGGTTGCCCCTATACGTGCAACTACTGCCCTTATCTCGTGAATTCCAGTTTTCGCGCCCGCTCTCCGGAGAACGTGGTTGAGGAAATCGGGTATCTTGTCCGGGAGTACGGCATAAAGGGCGTCACGTTCCGCGATCCCAACCTTACCTTCGACCGGGCGAGGACAGTGGAGTTCGCCGAGAGGATTCTCAGCCGTGGGCTGCACATACGCTGGAGCATGGAAGCCCGCACCGACCGGCTGGACACGGAACTGCTGGATTTGCTCTACCGCGCGGGGCTTCGCAGCGTAGAGGTCGGGGTTGAATCCTCCGATGAGAACACACTGAAATGGAATCGCCGCAGGGCGATCCCGAAGGCCCACCAGGAGCAAATCATCGGGCACTGTCACCGCCGGGGCATCAGGGTGATCGCCAACTATATCCTGGGTCTGCCAAACGACACGGTGGAAGGAATCCTGGATACGATCCGGTACGCAAAAATACTGAACACCTTTGCGATCCAGTTCACCGTGACAACTCCGTATCCCGGCACCCAGTTCTACGACAACGTCAAGCATCTCCTGTCGGACACGGACTGGGAGCGATTCAACGGCTGGACCAGTGTTTTCCGACACCCGTGCATCAGCGCGCAGGAGCTGCACCGGTTGCGTGAATATGCCTACGTCACATATCACCTGCGTCCGCGGTATGTGTGGCGTTTCCTCAAGTCCACGCTCCTGTATCCTCTCTTCTTCCCGGAGCCGCAGGCATCGTGAAGATCGCGGTTGCAGGCAGATCGCAGTCAGGCAACGGATCATGCGGACTCTGCGGCCTGCTTCTCCCCCTGCTCCTGCTCGCCTCTTCAACAGGTATCGCACAGACGAAACAGGTATATGTCACCGCGAGCCTGGTCGACCGGAATCACCTCTTCATCGAGAACCTGACTCCTGACGAGGTGCAGATCTTCGAGGACGGCCAGCCGCGGAAGATTGAGTTCCTCGCGATGGAACAGCTCCCTGCGGCGTACGGCATTCTCATCGAACGCGCTTTGATGCCCGAAGCCGACGTGGACGCGCAGTCGGCCATGGCCGGAGCCACGCTCTCCAAAGACATACTCTTCCAGCTGATCGACAAGTATCTCGGGCGCCAGCAGGTATTCGTGGGCAGCTATGGGAAGAGCCCCGAGGACCTGCTCGATTTCACAGGCGACAGCTTCCTGATGAAGGAGGCGATTCAGAGCCTGACGGGTCCCCACCGTACCATCGAGTCGTTCCTCTATCCCGCCCTGTTCTCGGCAGTCCAGAAGCTCTGTGAACGACACGAAAAGCGTCGGATCCTTCTTCTTTTCCTCGAGGCCGTGGATCCGGAAACTGCCGGTAAGATCCGCCCACTGAGGAACCTCCTCGCTTCATCAAACGTGGAGTTGTTCGTTGTCAGCTTCACCTCCAGGATGTCCACCCGCGGCGGCCTGCGGCCAGCCCTGAGCGACGCCTCGCTGAAGGAGTTGACGGATGCAACCTCGGGAGAGGTTTACAGCGCCGCCCTGTCCAGGGAGCATCCGGAGGATGTGGTACGCCGCATTCTCCAGCAGATGCGCACTCTCTATACCTTTGGCTTTGAGTCGACCTCGACTCCCGACAAGCCCGGCAACCTGGTTATCAAGTGCTCGCGCCCTGACTCCCGCGTCAGGCACCACCCGATGGTCCCCGTCCTCTGCCAGTAAGGCATGCAGCCGGTAAAGCCGGGCTCCCGCAGGTTGTCTCTGCCTGCTAAACGATCGACGTGCACGGGTCGATAAGGAGGAGGGTCCGTATGAACGAACGACCAAAGAGTCCCTTAAGAGAGCAGCCTCTCACCGGATTGAACCATTCCCTTCACCATATGGGTCAGGAGCTCCACGTCCAGACCGAAGACCTGGGCGGTCGCGAGCAGAGCATTGAGACGCAGGTCTTCTGCGGGGGTTGCGTCATCCTGTCCACTCGGGCGGCATATTCCGCCTCGCCGGGGGACCGGGGCGGACGCGAGATTGTGGCTGAACAGATGCGCAGGCAGCATTTTGGCGTCATCCGACAGATCGAAAGCAGGCTGGGCAAGTAGGCGGAGTGTGCGATATGACAGCGGATGACTCGATGCTACAGGATCCGACCGGCACCCGAATCCTGGTCGTCGATGACGAGGAGGACATCCGGAACGTCCTCGTGGAACACCTTTCGGACGCGCACCTGGAATGCACCGGCGCCCCCGGAGCCTTCGACGCCCTCAACAAGCTCAAGAAGCACAGGTTTGCACTGGTGATCACCGACGTGTTGATGCCGGGGATGAGCGGCACCGAGCTCCTCCGCCACATCAAGAAGCACGATCCCGATACCGAGGTGATCGTTGTCAGCGGCCTGATGGACCTTCA
Source organism: Acidobacteriota bacterium (assembly GCA_017860075.1). Taxonomy (GTDB): domain Bacteria; phylum Acidobacteriota; class UBA6911; order UBA6911; family UBA6911; genus JACADW01. Next base: position 5,829 of record JAFNAH010000054.1, read on the forward strand.
TACCGCCGTGGACTCCCTGCGCCTCGGAGCGTTCGATTTCATCACCAAGCCGTTTGATCTGAGAACCATCTGGCCTGTCGTGAAACGGGCTCTCGAGCACAGGCGGCTTGTGCTTGAGAATCGCTATTACCAGCAGCAACTCGAGAAGAAGGTCCTGGAACGGACGCTCGAACTCAACGACGCCCTGCGCGAAATCGAGGAGAGCTACCGCGTGACGCTCGAGGCGCTGGTAGCCTCTCTTGACATCCGGGAACACGAGACTCAAGCTCACTCACAGCGCGTCCGCGAGTACGCGCTCACGCTGGCCGAGCGCCTGGGGCTGGAGGGGGACGAACTGCTCCAGGTAGGCCGCGGCGCGTTGCTGCATGATGTCGGCAAGATCGGCGTGCGGGATTCGATCCTGCTGAAGGCCGGCCCCCTCACGGCCGCTGAGTGGGAAGAGATGAAGAAACACCCCCGGATCGGCTATGATATCCTCCGTAGCATCAATTTCCTGATCCCGGCCGCGGAGATCGTGCTGGCCCACCAGGAACGTTGGGATGGGAAAGGTTACCCGAATGGATTGGGGGGACCCGACATTCCGACCGGGGCGCGCATTTTCGCGGTCGTTGATACGCTCGATGCTATGACCAGCAACCGGCCGTACAGAAAGGCTCAGTCGTTTCAGGCCGCTACGGAGGAGATCCGTCGCTGCTCCGGCACCCAGTTTGATCCCCTGGTGGTCGAAGCCTTCCTTACTGTGGACACGGAGAGCTGGGTCAGTATCCATGAATCTGTGAACCGCGTCCATCAGGCCCAGGCAGACTTCACCGCTCTATGTCGGATGTAACACTGGTCCCCCTTGATACTGCGGACCCGCGAGTCGTCGGGGCTCTCTTGAACGACGAACTGCTCGCCTGGAAATCCGAGCTCGGCTGGGATTACCGGGACGTTCAGCGCATACTCCAGTCCCTTATCGCCCGGAAGGCACTGCCAGGGTACCTGGCCGCCGAGAGCGAACAGCCTGTCGGCTACGTCTACTTCCTGTCCCATGCCGCCAAGGGAGTCATCGGTACGATCTACTGCATCGGGAACCCTGCCTCGCAGCCGGTGGTGGACAGTCTGCTCGAGGCCGCCGTCACGGCACTGAGAAAGAACGTCTTCCTGAGGCGGATCGAAGCGCAGGTCATGCCTTTCCGCGGCGCAAATCTCACGAACGGGTTTCTGCGGCACGGCTTTGAGCTCTACCCGAGGCACTTCCTGGAACTCGACCTCGCGCGGCTTCCTGCCCGAGGCGCACCGGGAGTGGAGGGAAAAATCGTCTCATGGAGCCCGGCTCACCTCTCAGGAGCCGCCCGGGTTGCGTGGCTTGGTTATCGTAACCAGATCGACTCGCGAATCTGCGAGGACTACTGTACCGAATCGGGTTGTGAAGGCTATCTGAGAAGCCTGGTGGAAACCCCGGGCTGCGGTATTTTTCTTCCTGCGGCGTCCTACTGCGCGCTCGACAGCCGTGGCCTGGTCTGCGGTTTCATCACTGTCTCCAAGGTTTCCCCGACAGGAGCCATGATCCCTCAGATCAGCATCGTGCCATCCCATCAGGGAAGGGGCTTGGGGAAAGCGCTCATGGCACACACCCTCTCTGCTTTGGCCCTCCAGGGCTACCGGACGGTCGGGCTGACGGTCACCGTGGAGAACCGGCGTGCAATCGAGTGGTATCACCGGGAGGGTTTCCGGTTGAGAAAGGAGTTCGCAGCCTACGTCTGGCAGCGGCCCTGATACC
>JAFNAH010000468.1 GCA_017860075.1 Acidobacteriota bacterium
GCCCTCAGCTCAGGCAAACAATCATTTGTTACACCCGATCACTGCCTTCTTCCGTCGCCTCCGTGTGCTACAGCCCGGAATACTTGCTGCACAGGGCTTTGATCTTGTCGATGAGTTTGGGCACGCCGGTCATCGAGTCTTCGGCGCCTTCATACTCGGCAGACATGTACCCGCGATAGCCGGCCTTGACAAACAACTGCCAGATGCGGCCGAGGTCGAGCGGTTTCTTTGCCTCACCGTAGAAGTCGCGAATGTGAGCGTGCGTCGCATAGGGAAGGCAGGCTTCGATCTGCTCGTACGGGTTCTCGGGAAAATTGGCGATGTCCAGGTTGCACCCTGCAAAGGGCGAGTCGACCTGCTTGAGAATCGAAACGATGTTGGCGGCCTTGGACGTGATTCCACCATGACTCTCGATGCCGAGAATGACGCCCTTCCTGGCCGCGTACTCACAGGCCGGCTTCATCGTTTCGACCACCCACTGAATCCCCTGGTCATCTGAGGATCCGGCAGGCAGCTCACCGCCAAACACGCGGAGATGCGATGCACCAAGAAGCTCCGTGGCATCCACCCATTTCCTTATCTTCTCGAGCTCCTCCTTGCGCTTCGCGGCATCAGCCTGACACATGTTGGTGCCGATGGCCGCACCCGACAACGGCATGCCGTTGCGGTAGGCAAAGCGGCGCAGGCTCGCCAGATATGGGGCATCAGTGGATTTCAACCAGTAGGTGGTGATATCCACTCCCTGCACCCCCAGTTCGATCCCCTTGAGGATGAACTGCTCCATGGTCATTCGGCCGCTCTTGAGATAGCTGGCATATGAGTAAGCGCAGCATCCCGGCAGGAGCCTCGGACGGCCTGCAGCCGGGGCATCTTGAGACGCGGCAACCTGGTGAAGACCCCAGCCGGTTGAGCTCGCGGCCGCCAGGCCGGCAACCTTGAGAAAATCACGGCGTTCAAACTGGTGATTCATTCTTGACCTCCATAGGATAAGTCTTACCTCGTGTAAATCGCAGCGGAGCGGGCAGGCATCGTAACTGAAACACTGTCCGCCTGAATCTGCAAGTCCGGAGCGGCATCAAGCCGGTCGCGAAGCGCAGTGCCCCTCGAAATGCCAAGCGGACCGACAGGAACTTCCAATCTCGCTGTCTCTGTTCCATTGTTGAAGACCACCAGAACCGACTCGGTCTCGGTCACCCGGCCATAGGCGTACATCTGTTCTGAAGCCGCCAGGCTCACATGCTTGCCTGTTCGCAGCGGTTCAAGCTCAGCCCGGAGGTGCGTCAATCGCCGCAGGTGCTCGAATATCGCCTGCTCCTCGGGTGTGCGTCCGGAGGCACTGAACGCGCTACGCGGATCTGCAATCCAACCGCCCGGGAAATCACGCCGGTTATCCGGGTCATTGCCGCCCGGCATCCCGATCTCGTCTCCATAATAGATCAGCGGCACGCCCCTGGTGGTCAACAGGAAGGTGTCGGCGAGACGCAGTCCCGGCGGCGTCGCACCTGGTTCACTCATGAATCGCGTCATATCGTGAAGTCCGAGAAACGTCACGAGCAGCTCGGGCTTCACGTACAACCTGTCGTGCCCGAGCATGACGGCAAGATCGCGGATCGGCTTCCCTTCGGCAAATGCGCGGCGCAACGGATACAAAAGGGGAAAGTCAAAAAGTGCATCCACCCCCGTGTCGATGCCGTCGAATCTCGGCTTTCCGCCCTGGAAGAACGAAACCAGGGCCGGATCCCCGTCAAACACTTCTCCCACAACTCTCACGTCGGGATACTCCCGCTTGATCGCCGCCATCCAATCGTGCCAGAAGCGGCGCGGCACATAAGGAAGAGTGTCCTGTCGTATGCCGTCCAGGCCGGTGGTCCCGACCCACCAGAGAGTGTTCTGAATGAGGTAGCGCGAAACTTCCTCGTCGCCCTGATTCAGGTCCGGCAGGATATTGATAAACCAGCCGTTCAATGTCGCGCGCTGCATTTCAGGAGTCGCATGGGGATCCATCAGAGTCCAGACCTGCCAGGTGTTCGCCAGGTGGTCGGCCTCGGTGCCATTGAACCAGGTGGGTGTGGGCGGATCCTCGACCCAGACATTGTATGGACCTGTGTGGTTCGCAACCTGGTCCTGGATAATCTTAAAACCAGACCGGTGCGCGGTCTCGACAAGTTCCTGCAGCTTTGCCAGGGTGCCGAAGTGTTCTTCGACTCCATAGAGATCTGTGGCCCCGTAGCCGTGGTAATCGGTGATCGCTTCGTTGTTGTACTTTTCCCGCTCGTTCAGGCGGTTGGCGTTGTCATAAAAAGGATTGAGCCAGATCGCCGATACCCCGAGATCCCTCAGGTAGGGCAGGTGATCTATGATCCCCTGGAAATCGCCGCCGTGATAGTAGCGGCCCTTCTGGCGGTTCAGTAGCCCCTTCGAAATCTGCGGCTCGTCGTTGGATGCATCGCCGTTGGCAAAGCGATCCGGCATCAACAGGTAGATGACGTCATCGGGCGAGAATCCCTGGAATCGGCCGGAACGGTCGAGGGGGGCCAGCAATTTGAACGGCGCCTCGGCGCTCCCGGTTGCTGTGCTGATGCGGAGAGGCCGGGGGCCGGGTTCCGCTGTTGAGTCCACCCACACATCAGTAAACAGATAGGTACCGGCGGCGTTGATGCGTGTAAGACCGAGCTGCGTCCCTTTGCCGAGAATATCGACACGCGCGCCTGATAGGTACTTTCCCCGAATCATTACCCTGACCGGATTGATGGAATGCCCCACCCACCAGTTGGGGGGCTCCACCTTCGTTACCTGGGGAGACTGGGCAAA
>JAFNAH010000055.1 GCA_017860075.1 Acidobacteriota bacterium
ATCCAACGCATCTCCTTCGATCCGGCGGACGAGTCGGTCATCTACGTCGACACGTTCGGTGGCAGCGTCTGGAAAGGGCCCGCGGACGAATAGCCGCGTCTGCACTGTTACAGGCAATAGAGGAAACGGGCCCGAGGGGCCGGCTCAGCGCTCGTGGTCGAGGTTCACTCCTGTCGGATCTGTCCGTAGTATGCCGCGGGACCGTGCTTGCGCAGGAAATGCTTGTCCAGCAGGAACCGGGGGATCGCCGTCGCGGCCGGGTTGATGGCGAGTGTCTCCAGCGCCATTCTCGCTATCTCTTCCAGCATCACGGCCGTATGGCTGGCCGCCTGAGGCGTCTTGCCCCAGCAGAAAGGCCCGTGTCCGTGCACCAGGACGCCGGGAACCCTGGTTGGATCAAGCTCCGCGAACCGCAGGGCGATGATTACGCCCGTGTTTGCTTCGTACTCGCTCTCCACCTCGTCGGCCGTGAGCGGTTCCGTGATCGGCACGGGGCCGCAGAAATAGTCGGCGTGGGTGGTTCCCAGGCAGGGGATCTCTCTTCCCGCCTGGGCCCAGGCCGCGGCATGACGTGAATGGGTGTGGACGACCCCTCCGATCCCCGGGAAGGAACGGTACAGTACCAGGTGAGTGGGAAGATCCGTCGAAGGGCGCTTGCTCCCTTCCACGACCCGGCCCTCCATGTCCGTCACGACCAGGTCTTCGGGTTTCATGGAATGATAGGGAACACCGCTCGGTTTGATGACGACAAGTCCATCCGGGCGGGAAATGCCGCTGGCGTTCCCGAAAGTGTCGATTACGAGCCCCTGCCGGACCAACTCGAGATTGGTCTCCAGAACCTCCGTCTTCAACGACTCGAGCATTCAGGCCCTCCTTCCGGCGATGATCGCATCTACGCGCAAGCGTCCGCTGATCGCGCCTCCGCTGCAACCTTGCGGAGCACCGGCAGTACGTCACCGGCCTCAATGGGGCCGGCAGCAGGGCTCCCCAGGGCGAAGTAAAGTTTTCTGAACAGAGGATAGAGCTGCTCGTACACGCGCGCCTGTCCTGCTTCAGGCTGAACGACGCGGTACGCGGGGCACAGCGCCTGCTGCGCCTCCTCGATCGACGGGAAAGTCCCGGCAGCCACGAAAGCGAAGATAGCCGATCCCAGGCTGGTTACCTCCGATTCGGGGACCAGCACGGGTTTGTTCAGCACGTTGGCATAGACGCGGTTGAGATCGTCGTTTTTCTGCGGGATTCCGCCGCCGTTTATGACCCGGCGGATGGGGACGCCGTGTTCAGCCATCCGCTCCAGGACCACCCGCGTGTGGAATGCGGTGCCTTCGATGGCGGCAAACAGCTCGTCCTGTGCCGTGTGGGTGAGGTTCCAGCCGAGAGTGGCGCCGCCGAGCTCGGGGTTGACCAGCACGGTTCTGTCCCCATTGTCCCAGGTCAGGCGCATGAGGCCCGTCTGCCCGGCCCGGTACCGCTCGAGCCCGACCGAGAGCGTGGCCACATCGGATCCGGCGCGCCTGGAGATCGCCTCGAATATGTCGCCGCTGGCCGAAAGCCCCGCTTCGATCCCGAAGTATTCAGGGTGGATTGACCCTTTCACGACACCGCAAACGCCCGGTATCAGGTCCGACTGGCGCGCGATGGCCATGATGCAGGTCGAAGTTCCCACCACGTTGACGACGTCGCCTTCGCGCACCCCCGCCCCGATCGCGTCCCAGTGAGCGTCAAACGCACCGATGGGGATCGGTATGCCTGCTCTGAGCCCGAGACGGGAAGCCCACTCCGGCACCAACCGCCCCGCGGGTTTGTCGGACGTCAGATAGCGCCCCTTGAGCTTGTCGCGCACCCCGCGCAGCAGCGGGTCGACCTTGACGAGGAAATCCTCCGGCGGCAGCCCGCCGAGTGCGCCGTTCCACATCCACTTGTGGCCCATGGCGCAAACGCTGCGGGGCATGTTCCCGATGTCGTTTATGCCGCACAGTACGGCCGCCACCATGTCGCAGTGCTCGACGGCGGATACCATGCGCCCGCGCTTCCCGGGATTGTGTCGAAGCCAGTGAAGCAGCTTCGCGAAACCCCACTCTGAAGAGTACACGCCGCCGATCCAATCGATCGCCGCGAGCCGTTCCCGGCGCGCGACATCCGTTATGAGTGCGGCTTCATCCTTCGCGCGATGATCGCACCAGAGGTAGTAATCATCCAGCGGCTCCAGGCCTGGCCCGACAGGGACGATTGTCGAGCCGGTGGTGTCCAGTGCGAGGGCCTCCACTTGCTCTCCCCGCACATTCGCATTCTCGAGCGCCTGCCTGGTCGCGCGCATCAGAGCATCCATGTGATCCGCGTGCCGCTGGGTTGCGTAATCCGGGTCCTCCCGCTTGCGAAACAGCGGGTACTCGGCTGTCGCAGAGCCGAGCCTTCCCTTCCCGCTGTCCATGACGGACACGCGGACTGTCAGGGTTCCGAAATCCACACCGGCAACGATCGACATAAGCCACCTCCAGCGTCAATGCACAAAGGTGCAAGAATCCCGGTCGACTCGGGGGACGGAATCCCGCCCGGCTGGCCCGGGTCGCGGCTGCAGCGGGCGGGAAACCACCCTATTGATGGTAATAAAGGTCCCAGCCGAGATAACGGCTCCCGGCCTCGCACACCGCGGCCGCAACGGACGACAGGTTGGCGGCAACGTGATGTTCGAAGCCCTGCTCGCATATATGGCGGAGCAGTCTCTGCAGGTTCGGAATCTCGGCCACACTGTACCCTCCGAAGGTCTCCAGCGGATCGGCCGTGAATCTCCCCTCGCCTACGTAACCCGCGATCTTTCCAGCAGAGTCTCTCGTGGACAGCCGCAGATAGGTCAGTGGACCGGTCTTGATTCTTCCCACGCAGGTGCCATATGCGTTCTCCCGCCCCACCGTGCCAGCGATGATCTCCTGGAAGTCCATTCGCACTTCTTCGAAGAAGTGCTTGGGAAGGTTGCTGCAATGGAAGCAGACCGCCTTGTTCGGGTCGCTGCCGTAGTTGTTGTTCCAGTCCAGCAGGGCACTGGGGGTTTCCGAAGCCAGCTGCAGCGCGTACATGGCGATCATGCCGCAAACATCGAGTTCGCAGGCGCTCGGCATCATGCTGTTGCTCATCATGCTCATCACGGTGCAGGGTACGACGCCGTAATATTCCTCGATCGCCGTCCAGCACTGTATGGTGGTCATAGCAACATCCACCTCGGCCATCCATGTGTCGATGACTGCCGCGAGCCTGGCCATCCTGAGCAGCGACTCCGCCGGGACACCGGCGGTCGGGATATAACCGCGGATCAACTCGAGCTTCCGCGCGACGGCCTCGTCGGAATCGTTGAGCCGCTGGATGCGGCCGAGAATCTCGGACAGGTCGACGGGCTCGACGCTGATCCCGTTCGCCTCGAGGATCTTCTCGCTGAAGCGGACGGTGTTGAACGCCGCGGGTCGGGCCCCGATCGCGCCGACGCGCAGCCGCCGGAGTCCCTTGACTACCCGGCAGGCCCCTGAGAACCATTCGAGGTCGCGTTTGAAATGCTCCGAGTCCGGTGCCTCGGTGTGGAGGCTCGTCAGCGAGTACGGGATACCGTACTGCGTGAGGTTGTTGCAGAGGGACATCTTCCCGCAGAAGCTGTCACCCCGATCCTTGAGACTCATGGAATCGATCTTGTCCGGGAACGCCTGGATCAGAACCGGCACATCCAGGCGGGCCATCCTGAGGGTCTCGGCAATCGGCCGCTCCTCGCCGAAGTTCGGCAGCGCAACGATCACCCCGTCAATCTTGTCCCGATTCGCGTCAAACATGGCCGCGCATTTCTTGGCATCTTCCCTGGTTTCAAGCGCCCCGTGTTTGCTTTCCAGGGGTCCCAAAGCCACGGCACTCACGCCGGCCGCGCCAAGCACGCGAATCATCTCCTCGCGACCCGAACGCGCAAGATGGTCCGGAAAGAAACCGCGGTTGCCGATGATAAGCCCCATAGTCATCTGCTTTTTCATAGTGAGCATCTCCACGGACGATCTATCGTCACCTTAGAAGGACAGGGTCCGCGGCCCAAAGCTGGTTCGTGCCGGCGGACACCGCTAAGTTTTACTACCAATCGGGCCTCAAATCGAAACACAAAGTGTCTCTCAGCCCTCAGCCATCAGCCGTGGCTGATACCCGATTGCCGAGAGCTGGCAGTTCTCCCTGTTACGGTTGGTCTTTGCCGTCGGTGAGTATTAGTGGTAGAAGGAAGGCATCAACCAGGAGGCGTTGACCATGGATGCGCATAACGTTATCCGTTCTGTCAACCCGGCCACGGAGGAGGTTCTCCAGACCTACGTGATGCATTCCGCAGGACAGATCGAACTGGCACTGCATGCCGCCGACCGCGCCTTCCGGCAATGGAGCGGATCGCCCTTCTCGCTGAAGTCCGACCTCATGAACCGTGCCGCATCCCTGCTGAGGGAAGAGAAGGCCCGGCTGGCGGGGCTGATGACTTCCGAAATGGGCAAGCCAATTGTCGAGGCGGAAGCTGAGGTCGAGAAATGCGCGTGGAACTGCGAGTACTATGCGGAGAACGCAGAGCGGTTCCTTGGCGATGAGACGCGCGAGTCCGGCGCAAGCCTGAGCTACATCCAATACAGGCCCCTGGGAACGATCCTTGCCGTGATGCCCTGGAATTTCCCTTTCTGGCAGGTGTTCCGCTTCGCCGCGCCGGCGTTGATGGCCGGCAACGCCGCCATCCTGAAACACGCGTCCAACGTCCCGGGGTGTGCCCTGGCTATCCAGGAGTTGTTCCGCGAGGCGGGATTCCCGGAGGGTATTTTCCAGAGCCTGCTGATCCCCGGATCGTTGGTCTCGCTCCTTCTGCGCGACCGGCGAATTGCGGCAGTGACGCTTACCGGTAGCGAGGCAGCCGGAAGCGACGTCGCCTCCCTGGCAGGGCGCGAGTTGAAGAAGACGGTCCTCGAGCTTGGGGGGTCGGATCCTTTCATCGTGCTCGAGGACGCTGATCTCGACCTGGCAGTGGCGACCGCCATCAAGGCGCGCTACCAGAACACCGGCCAGAGCTGCATCGCAGCCAAGCGCTTTATTTCGGTGGAACCGGTCGCGGCTCATTTCCAGGAGCGCCTGGTCGAAGCGGTGCGCTCCCTCCGGCTTGGAGATCCGCAGGACCGTTCCACGCAGATCGGGCCACTGTCTCGAGCGGACCTGCGTGACGCGCTGGAGCTTCAGGTGCGCGAGTCGGTCCGGCAGGGGGCGACGCTTCTCCTGGGTGGCAGCCGCAGGCAGGGCCGCGGATACTATTTCACACCGGGGGTGCTGGCAGATGTCCGACCTGAAATGCCGGCCGGGAGCGAGGAGGTATTCGGCCCCGTGGCGGCGCTGATGGTGGCCAGGGATCCCGAGGATGCAATCAGGCTCGCAAATGAATCGCTTTACGGGCTTGGCGCGAGTCTCTGGACTTCCGATCTGGAAAGGGCCCGGCGTATGGCTAAGACTATCGAAGCAGGGCAGGTCTTCATCAACGGTATGGTTGCATCAGATCCGCGCCTGCCCTTCGGCGGTGTGAAACGGTCCGGGTATGGCCGCGAACTCTCCGATTTCGGCATCCGCGAATTCGTGAACATCCAGACCGTCTGGATCGGCCCGGGGCAGCGCAGGTGACCGGGGAAATACCAGGGGAGCCTGCTACTGCTTGATGGCCACCCTGTCTCCGTCTTTCAATCCCTCCAGGCCTCGGATGATGAGCTGCTCGCCGCCAGACAGGCCGGACCTGACTTCCACCTGTCCCCAGAGTTCCCTGCCGGTCTCCAGGCTCTGGCGCACCGCCCGTCCGTCCTTGAAGAGAAAGACGTCCGACCCTGATCCATCGCTCATGATCGCCGTCTTGGGTATGAGTATCCGACTCTCCCGGGCTCCTGCCATGTCCTTCTTTTCTTCGAGGAAGTTCACCTTCGCGTTGGTTTCCGGACGCAGGTAATCGTCCGGGGCTTCAATCGCCACCTTCACCTGGATAGTCGCTTTCTGACGGTTCGCCTCGGGCGCGATCTCGCGCACACGCGCTTTGTACTTGCGGTCCGGATAGGAGTCGGGCGACACCACGCAATCCTGCCCGAGGCGGACGCGCGGGATGTCGGATTCGTTGATGTCGAGTTCCACCTCGAGGTCCTTGAGATTCGCGATGCTGCAGAATGCGGACTTCGCCCCGCGACCACTCACATAGCCCGTGGTTACCATTTCCCCCTGCTCGATCAGTCTCTCGAGCACAGTCCCGTCGACAGGCGCACGGATGACCGTGTTCTCGAGCTGGGCCTCCAGCCACCGGACCGCGGCATCCGATTCCGCCAGCTGAGCGCGGGCCAGGTCAATCTGTTCCTGGCGCGGACCGATCCGGGCCAGTTCGAGGTTTTCCTTCGCAACCTTGGCCTGGGCAACTGCAACGTCGTGGGCATTTTGCGCGTTATCCAGCTCCTGCTGCGCGAGCACGCCGCCCGAGTGGAGACGCCTTGCACGATCCAGGCTGTATGAAGTGGTTTTCGCAGTCGCCTCGGCCTCCTCAAGCGCGGCCGTGGCACGCTGTATCTCCTGCGGCCGCGAGCCGGTCAGCGCCTCCTTCAGCCTGGCACCGGCAGCCAGCCTTGTGGCCCGAGCCTGTTCCAGTTGCGCACGGATCTCGCGGTCGTCCAGATATGCCAGCACCTGCCCGCTACGGACCAGGTCCCCCTTCTCCACAAGCAATCGCTCCACCCGGCCGCTGATCTTCGAAGACACCTCGATCCGCCGATGGGGGATGATGTATCCGCCGGCCGTAAGCACAACGTTGTCGGAGGACGGTGCCTGCCTCGCGACGAGGGCGACCCCGACTTCGCGCACCTTCCCGCCCAGATTCCTGAGGTTCGCGCCCGCCGGGATGAACGCGATCATCGCCGCGACTGCGAGAGTGACCAGGGCGATTATGCCCAGCACCATCCACTTGCGGCCGCGTTTTTCCCCGGCTCTCTTGTTCCGTTCGATCCTGAGGGAGTTCAAATCCTGCGTGAGTTTGTCCGTCATAATCGGTGAGATGTTATCAAAACCTGCCATCGTTCACACGGCAATCGGACGCTTGCCGGGATCCGGCCGGGCAATTCCCTGATCGCCGCCCTGAAAAATCTCGAGACTGCTGAAATAAAGCGACCGGCTTAGACACATTAAAGTCAACCATGGCCCGGCGGGCACCGCGCTTGCCACCGCCAGCCCACCGCCACTCAACAAACCCGCCGGGCATGTTTCCTCCGGGGTGGGCGAAATCCGTTCGGGCGCGCTTCGTCCATGAGCGCAACCGCCGGGTGCGGCGCAGCGGCTCCACAAAGCGTCTCCCTGCAATTGCCTGCTCACATCCGTGTACGACCGACGGGGTGTACAAGACTGCTTTGGCCTCATGCAACCTTCCATGGGCTTTCGCTCCGGACGAAGCCTCTGCACTAAATAGGTATCGCAAAGATCCTCTCTTATTCAGGGCTTTTCGGTGAACGGCCGGAAGACCCGTGCGAATGGCCTTCCGGCGACTGTCAGAGGGGGTCGCACCGGCGGTCTCCCGG
>JAFNAH010000469.1 GCA_017860075.1 Acidobacteriota bacterium
ATCATTGGAGCTTCAAACTATGACAAAGATAGCAATTAACGGCTTCGGCCGCATCGGCCGTCTCGTATTTCGCGCCCTCGTGGAAGAGGGCCTTCTCGGGAAGATCCTTGACGTTGTCGCCATCAACGATATCGTGCCGGCAGACAACCTTGCCTACCTGCTCAAGTACGACTCGATCCAGGGACGGTTCAAGTCCCGGGTGAGCACTGAGAAGTCGAGCCCCACCCTGGAATCCGACGACATCCTGATCGTCGACGGGCACAAGATCAAGTGCCTCGCGATCAAGGAGGGCCCCGCCGCCATGCCCTGGAAAGAACTGGGTGTCGAGTACGTCCTGGAATGCACCGGCCTCTTCACCGATGCCGACAAGTGCAGGGGGCACCTCACCGCAGGAGCGAAGAAGGTCGTCATCTCGGCTCCGGGCAAGAAAGAAGACATCACCGTGGTGATGGGGGTGAACCACGAGAAGTATGATCCGGCCAAGCACAACATCATCTCCAACGCGTCCTGCACAACCAACTGCCTGGCGCCGGTCGTGCACGTCCTGCTCAAGGAAGGGTTCGGGATCGAGGAAGGTCTCATGACCACGATCCACGCCTACACCGCGACCCAGAAGACGGTGGACGGCCCCTCCAAGAAGGATTGGAAGGGCGGGCGCACGGCAGCCCAGAACATCATCCCGTCGACCACCGGTGCAGCCAAGGCTGTAGGCCTGGTTTGTCCCGAGGTGAAGGGCAAGTTGACCGGCATGTCGTTCCGCGTGCCTGTCCCGACCGTGTCGGTTGTGGATTTGACCGTGAAGACCGCCAAGGAGACAAGCTACAAGGAAATCTGCGCCAAGATGAAGCTGGCCAGCGAGACCTACCTGAAGGGCATCCTCGGTTACACGGAAGACGAAGTAGTGTCGAGCGATTTCATCCATGAACCGAACTCGAGCGTATTCGACGCCGGCGCCGGCATCGAGCTGAACAGCAAGTTCTTCAAGCTGGTGGCCTGGTACGACAACGAGTGGGGCTACTCGCTGCGCTGCGTGGATCTGCTCCAGTACATGATCAAGAAGGGCTGACGGGAGGCGAGTATGGCAAAGATCACAATCCGCGATATCCCGCTCGCCGGGAAGCGTGTTCTCATGAGGGTGGACTTCAACGTCCCGCTCGAGGAGAAAGACGGGAAGATGATCGTCACCTCCGACACGCGCATCAAGGAGACCATCCCCACTATTGAATACCTGATAAACCAGGGGACCAAGCTCATCCTGATGAGCCACCTCGGCCGCCCGAAAGGCAAGCGCGATCCGAAACAGTCCCTGAAGCCTGCCGCCGATCGGCTCGCTGAGATACTGAAGAAGCCGGTGGCGTTCGTCGACGACTGCATCGGGGACAAGGTTGCCGAGGCGGTTGCCAAAATGGCTTCCGGCGACGTGCTCGTTCTCGAGAACGTCCGCTTCTATGCCGAAGAGGAGAAGAACAACCCGGAATTCGCGAAGAAGCTTGCTGCCGTCGCAGATGTCTACGTCAACGACGCGTTCGGCAGCGCGCACCGCGCCCATGCATCGACCGAGGGCGTGGCGCATCTCGTCAAGACCTGCGCGATCGGTTTTCTCATGGAGAGGGAACTGAAATTCCTCGGCGACGAGCTTTCGAATCCGACACGGCCGTTCGTCGTGATCCTCGGCGGGGCCAAGGTCTCCGACAAGATCAAGGTGATCGAGGCGCTGCTCGAGAAAGCAAACACTCTGCTCATCGGCGGGGCGATGGCTTACACCTTCGCCCTGGCGAAGAACGAGAAGGTCGGCAAGAGCCTGACCGAACCGGAACTTCTGGATGTCGCGCGGGCAGCGCTTGAAAAAGCCTCGGCGCGCGGCGTCAGGATGCTACTGCCGGTCGACAGTCTCATCACCGACAATCTCGATTTCGAGGGGCGGAAGATCGGCGCCACGCGGTTCACTGCCCCCGGCGAAGCCATTCCCGACGGGTGGCAGGGAGTCGACATCGGCCCGCAGACCGTGAAGCTCTTTGCCGATGAAATAGCGAAGGCGAAGACCATCCTCTGGAACGGTCCCATGGGCGTGTTTGAGATCAAGGATTCCGCCAAGGGAACGTTCGCCATTGCGGAAGCGGTGGCGGCCAACTCCGGCGCCAGGAGCATTATTGGTGGCGGCGACTCCGTCAAGGCCGTAAACAAATCCGGCTACGCCGGCAAGGTCACGTTCATGAGCACCGGCGGTGGTGCCAGCCTCGAGTTCCTCGAAGGCAGAGTGCTGCCCGGTGTCGCGGTTATCCCCGAGAAGTAGTCTCTTTCGACAGGAGATCGGGCCCGGCCTCCGATGCCGGGCCCGATGAGTCGCGTGTGCGAGGTGACGCCCATGCACCTCGATGACCCCTCACTCCGTTTCCTGCTTGATCGCTCTGAAAGCTATGTGTGCCCTCAAAGCCGCCGGCCGATTGCCAGTCCGACCCTGATTCGGATGATTGCCTCCGCGAACTCGGCGCCTCTGCGGTAAAAGGGCTTCAAGGCTTGCGGCGGCGGAAGAGCCGTCATACAATTTGCGCGCCATTTGGCGATCCGCATGCGCGACCCGGAGAGGTGTCCGAGTGGTTTAAGGAGCACGCTTGGAAAGCGTGTGTAGGGGCAACCTTACCGGGGGTTCGAATCCCCCCCTCTCCGCCACGCCTTCAGTTGAGAGACGGTCAGTCAGCCAGGTGTGCCGTGGACTACACAGAATTTCGCGAAGAGGTTCGGCAGGAGATTCAAGCGAAGTATGCCAAGGCTGTAAGACGCCGGGAACTCCGGGAGCGATGGA
>JAFNAH010000056.1 GCA_017860075.1 Acidobacteriota bacterium
CGGCGCCCGCATCTGGACTCTGGCGGCGCTGTATGCGGTTGCGACATCAGTGGTTTGCTCGCTGGTCGAGACGCTGCCGCTGCCTGTCGACGACAACATTTCCATCTGTGCTTCAGGCGGGTTATTCCTGGGGTGGTTCAGCACCGCTACGGTCCCCGACCTGTCGAATCCGTCCGCCTTTGGCACAGGCATTGCCGTATGCGTATCGGCGGCGTTGTTGGCATATTTTCTCGGGACGGTCTCTCCCGGAGGCGCTCTTTGGGGAGTTGTCCAGGGCACGGTCGTCTATGGCGCGCTCGGTTTCCGGGGCTTTGTCCTGCTGGCGACGTTCTTTGTATTTGGGAGCGCTTTCTCGAAGGTCGGGTACGCCCGCAAGCTGGCCCGCGGAGTCGCACAGGCTGACGGCGGCCGCCGCGCGTGGAGGCACGTGTGGGGCAAGGGATTCGCTGCCTTCGCGGCTGCGGTGGCCTCCATATTCCTAGCTCGAAAGGAGCCCGCCATCCTGGCGTACACAGCTGCCCTGGCAGGATCGCTCTGCGACACCACGGCCACCGAGCTGGGCCAGCTGTATGGCGGGGATCCGGTCCTGCTCCCATCGCTCGAGCGCGTCCCCCGCGGCACCGCCGGCGGCGTCTCGCTGGCAGGGAGTGCCCTCGGCACCATTGCCGCAGGGATCATCGCTGTGGAGGCGTTGGCGCTTGGCCTGGTGAGTCCCTGGGCCGCCGTCTCTGCCACGGTCGCCGCTGCTGTCGCAACGCACCTCGAGAGTCTGCTGGCGTCGAAAGGCGGCCGGTTGACAACCAGCGGCCCCATGATGAACGCCTTTCATACCACCGTGGCGATGATTCTGGCCCTCCTGCTCAACGGGATTTTCGCCTGAAGGGATCGAGATGAAAAATCCCGTTCAGCCTGTAATTCGGAGGAGGAGAAGCGGTTCATGAAGAATCACAACGTCTATTGGGAGTTTTCGCGGCCGTTCACGCTGCTGATGCCTGCGATCGGTATGCTGGCAGGCGGCATTGTCGCCTGGGGTGCGGATCCACGGGCTGTGTCCAGTTGGACCGGATCGGGGGCGCGCATCCTTATCAATCTGGCAGTCGGCGCATTGATGGCGGCGGTGATGAATGCGGGTTCCAACGGTCTCAACCAGATCTACGATCTTGAGATCGACCGGATCAACAAGCCTGAGCGTCCGCTTCCTTCCGGCCGGCTGGGGCTGCGGGAAGCCTGGCGGTTCACAGCGGCGACGATGGCCGCGGGGCTCCTTATGGCCTGGCTCGTCAACTGGCAATGTTTCGCGCTTGCGGCTACGGCCGCCGTGCTCACCGCCTGTTATTCCGCGCCACCCGCGAGAACAAAAAGGTGGGGAATCCCGGCCAACATTACCGTCTCCATACCGCGCGGCTTCCTTCTCCCCGTCGCAGGCTGGTCAACTGTGAAGACGGTCGCAATGCCCGAGCCATGGCTCCTCGCCCTGCCTCTGGGGCTCTTCATTTTCGGCGCGAGCTCCACGAAGGATTTTTCCGATATACCGGGAGACCGCGCGGGTGGTTGCCAGACGCTTCCGGTGAAGTACGGGGTCCGCAAGACGGCACTGATTATCGCGCCGTTCTTCGTTTTTCCTTTTGCGCTGTGGGCACTGTTTGCACAGATGGGGTATCTTTCGGCCCCGAGACCGGCGATCTATGCTCTCTCGGCGGTGTTGCCGATCCTGGGCCTCTACATCGACGTGCGAATCCTGGCCAGGCCGGAAGAGCTGAGCAGCGGAGAGAACCACATATCCTGGAAGCTTATCTACCTGATGGCGATTGTCGCGTATGCAGGCCTGGCATTGATCTACGGGTGGCCGCGCAGCAATTGACGACGGCCTGCGGCCGCCGCCCCCGTTCACGCTAGAGTACCACCGATTCGCGGTACACCCCGAAGACACCACGCAGGCAATCGGAGATCTCTCCTGCAGTGCACAGCGCGTCGACCGCGTCGAGGATCCGGGGGAGCAGGTTGTCGCTGCCCGCGGCCGCCTGTCGGAGCGCAGCCAACGCGCACTCCGCTGCTGTGCCGTCACGCTCGGCACGGAGTTTCTGAACCGTTTCCCTGCGTCTGACGCCCACGGCCTCATCGACGACGAGCGTTTCGATGGAAGGCTGCTCCTCGCTCGCATAACGGTTGAGCCCCACGATGACGGTCTCGCCTGACTCGACCAGTCGCTGGTGACGATAGGCAGATTCCTGGATCTCGCGCTGCACATAGCCGGATTCGATTGCGCGGAGCATTCCGCCCATTGAATCGATCTTGCGAATGTAGGCTTCCGCCTCGGCTTCGATCTCATCCGTCATACGCTCGATCGCGTACGAACCGCCGGCGGGGTCGACGGTGTTGGCTACGCCGCTTTCGCAGGCGATGATCTGCTGGGTGCGCAGCGCCGTTCTTACGGCAGCGTCGCCGGGAAGCGCGAGCGCCTCATCGAGAGAGTTGGTGTGGAGGGACTGGGCACCTCCGAGGACTGCGGCAAGCGCCTGAATCGTGACGCGCACGATGTTGTTTTCCGGTTGCTGTGCCGTCAGTGTGCTCCCGGCGGTCTGGGCATGGAACCGCAGCGCCCATGATTTCGGATTCCCGGCGGTGAAGCGTTCGCGCATGATGCGTGCCCAGAGGCGCCTTGCGGCGCGGAATTTCGCGATCTCCTCGAGCAGATCGTTGTGGGCGTTGAAGAAGAACGAGATCTGGGGCGCGAAGTCGTCGACTGCCAGGCCCTGGTTCATGGCGCTCTCGACGTATGCGATGCCATCCGCCAGCGTGAAGGCCACTTCCTGGACGGCCGTGGCTCCGGCCTCGCGAATGTGATACCCGCTGACGGAGATCGTGTTCCAGTTCGGGACCTCCCGTTGGCAGTAGGCGAAGATGTCGGTCGTGAGTCTAAGCGAAGGGGCGGGAGGGAAGATGTATGTGCCCCGGGCGATGTACTCTTTGAGGATGTCATTTTGAATCGTGCCGCGCAGCGCCTCCTGCGGGACGCCGCGCCTGCGGGCGATGCACACCACCATCGCAAGCAGGATCGCGGCGGTGCTGTTGATGGTCATCGAAATCGACACCTTTTCGAGCGGGATTTCGTCGAGGAGCACCTCCATGTCCCGGAGGCTTGCTATCGACACACCTACCTTGCCGACCTCACCCATTGCCAGCGGATGGTCGGGGTCCATCCCCATTTGTGTCGGGAGGTCAAACGCGATGCTCAGCCCGGTTTGACCGTTCTTCAGCAGGTAGTGATACCGCCGGTTGGACTCCTCTGCCGTTCCAAAACCCGCGTATTGGCGCATCGTCCAGAGGCGGCCGCGGTACATATTCGGGTAGATGCCGCGGGTGAACGGATATTCTCCGGGTCGTTCTATGTTCCGATCTTCCGGTTCGTATACGGCGCGCTTTTGCATAGCTGGTCACTCAAGGATCATGATAACGGCCCGGGATCTTGCTCCTCACTTCGGCGGATACGGGGCCCCGGAGGCTTGGATTCTACCCCATTCCACCGGAGCAATTCATGCATGCCGGTAAATCGTTGATAATAATAATATTAATGCGACGATTCATCAGGCGCAATCAAGTTGGAACTTGACAGTGCCTCGCTAATTCTCCGATAATGGTCTCGCGCTTTCCGAGCAGCAGGCAGCGGGAGAGCAGGTGCGCCGGGGAATTCCGGATGGCTGATGCAGAAATCAAACGGCTTCTGAAGCAACTGGGCGAGGCGATCAACGAGACTCTGAGCGACTCGCCGAAGATAAACGACTGCATTCAGAGCATCCGGGATTCAGGCTACGAAGTCTTTCTCATCATCGAAGCGAAGATCGGCTTCAATCGGATGGACAAGAGCGAGGAGCACTCGCATTCGACTGTCTTGCAGCACGACGAGCCGGTCCATCTGCGAATCACCAGTGAGGACGCTAAGTTCTTGAAATCGCTTAAGATAGCGGTTGACAAAGAGGCCTGATCCTCACTCCACGACGATCCTCTTCTTCCGTTCCTCCTCGACGAACCCTACGTGTGCAGCCTTCACGTTGCGGTCAGTCATGTCGCTCATCAAGCCCGAAAGGTCCTCGGCTTTGACGCAGATCAGCAGCCCTCCGGATGTTTGAGGATCGAGCAGTATGTTTCTCAGGTCCTCCTGCACTGTGGGGCTGAAGTAGGTGCTCTCTTTCACCATGCTCCACGTGGTTCTGGCGGTGCGCGGCAGGACTCCTTCGCGCACCAGTTCAATCGCCTCCGGAATAAACGGAATTCGCTCCGAAAGGAACCGGAAGGTAACCCTGCTGGCCTCTGCCATCTCGAACGCATGGCCGATCAGGCCGAATCCTGTGATATCGGTGGCGGCGCTGCAGTCACGCTGTATCATGACCTCCGATGCAGTCCGATTCAGCGTGGCCATGATTTCGATTGCCCGCGCGGCTGATTCCGAACTCGTTCTGCCGGACTTGATGCCGCTGGTGATGATGCCCAGCCCGAGGGGTTTGGTCAGCACCAATGCATCTCCCGGACGTGCCCGGGAGTTTGTCATGACACGGTCCGGATGAATCAGCCCGGTGACTGAGTAGCCGAACTTGATTTCGGCATCGGTTACGGTATGTCCCCCGACCAGGGCGACATCGGCCTCATGAAGTTTGTCGACTCCTCCCGACATGATCCGGGCAAGGACATCCATGTCTCCACCCTTCTCAGGAAAGCAGGCGATGGCCATGGCGGTGATAGGGGTCCCTCCCATCGCATACACGTCGCTGAGTGAGTTTGCAGCTGCGATGGCGCCGTAAGAATAGGGGTCGTCAACAACGGGGGTGAAGAAATCGACCGTCTGCACCAGTGCGTGCGAGTCATCAAGACGATACACGCCGGCATCGTCCGCGGTCTCGTAGCCGACCAGGACCTTTGGGTTATGATAGCGCGGTATGTGACTCAGAACCTGAGCCAGGCTGGAAGCACTCAGCTTGCTGGCTCAACCGGCGCATGAAACGGTTTCTGTGAGACGCCTCATAGGCTCTTGATCCTGTCCTCCCCCGCGGATTTTGATGAGGCAGGGGGCAGGCTTGACGGCCCCGGCTGCTCCGGTCCGGCCTTCTGTACCTTCGCGGCCTGCACCTGCTCACTCATGTTGCACTTGCCTTCGAAGAGCGCTCCGGCTTCGATTATGAGGCAAGGAGTAAAGATCTCCCCATAGACCCTGCCCTCTTTGTGTACTTCTACCCTGTCCGTGGCTCGGACGACACCGCGGAACTCACCGTTGATCGAGATCTTCTTGATCGCGACCTCGGCGTCGACTCTGCCCTTCGGCCCTATGACCAGGAACGCCTCCGATCGGACTTTTCCCTTCAAGACCCCGTCGACCCTGAGACCATGTGTAAAGGAAAGCTCGCCCACCATCTCCACACCTTCAGCAAGGATGCTGGCGATCTCCTCCGGCTTGTCCTTCGAGAATTTCATACTGTCGCTCCGTTTGTCTTCGTGTTGGACGTGAGAATTCCGTAAATCCGCATGAGGTCCTCCTGACTGAAGAAATGGATCCGAACCTGCCCGGATCCCCGGGAGTCTCGATTGACCTTTATTTCGACCTTCGTGCCCAGGATCAGGCGCAGGCGATCAGAGGCGGCGGCAACATTGGGATCCTCAGGGGTCATCCGGCGAGGCTTCTTCGATTCCCGTTTTGCCCATTTCTCAGCTTCACGCACCGACCATCCCTGTGCGACCATCCGGGCAGCCAGCTTGGATACCTCGGCTGGCGGTGAATTCATTGAGAGGAGTGCGCGAGCGTGTCCCGGCGAGAGTTTGCCATCTGCTACGAGGGCCTTGACGGCAGCCGGAAGCTTGAGCAGGCGGAGGGCATTCGCGACCGTGCTTCTTTCCTTGCCGAGACGCGCTGCCAGCTCTTCCTGTGTCATCCGGAGGGTGTCCATCAGGTTGTGGCAGGCCTGGGCCTCCTCGATCGGGTTGAGCTGTTCGCGCTGAATGTTTTCGACCAGTGCCAGCTCGAGCAGGCGTTCGTCAGGTACTTCCCGCACCACGGCAGGGATTCTCAGCAAACCGGCTCTCTGCGCCGCGGCGAGGCGTCTTTCGCCGGCAACAAGCTGGTAGCCGTCCCTCGTCGGGCGCACAAGCACCGGTTGAAGGATTCCGTTCTCCCGGATCGAAGCAGCCAATTCTTCCAGCCGGCTTTCGTCGAGCTTCAATCTCGGCTGGACCGGGTTTGTCTTGATACGGTCAATGTCGATTTCAGAGGGAGCCGGCTCGGGCTGCTCCAAATCAGGGATGAGCGCCCCCAAGCCCCGACCCAGGGCCTTTTTTTGCATGGTTCAAAAGCTCCTTTGCCAGATTGATGTAGGATTCAGCGCCTTTCGACCGTATGTCATAGAGAATAATCGGTTTGCCGTAGCTCGGGGCTTCTGCGAGCCGGACGTTCCTCGGGATTACAGTCTCCAGCATGAGGTCGGCAAAGTAGTTCCGGAGATCATCCCGCACCTGTCCGCTCAGGTTGGTTCTCTCGTCATACATGGTCAGCAGTATTCCCAGCACCGAGAGGTCGGGATTGAAGCTGTGGCGAACACGCTTCAGCGTGTCGAAGAGGTCCGTGATGCCTTCAAGGGCAAAGTACTCGCACTGGATCGGGATCAGCACCGACTGGGCGGCGACAAGGCCATTGAGCGTAAGAATGTTGAGCGACGGCGGGCTGTCGATGAGTATGTAATCGTAGTCGGGCAAAATGGGGGTGAGGATCCGCTTGAGTACGTACTCCCTTCCGGGGAGGTCTATCAGTTCCACCGCGGCTCCGGTGAGATTCTTGTCGGCCGGCAGGAGCCGCAGGTTGTCGAGTTCGGTCCGGACGATGACCTGGTCGATCGGCTCATTGAGGATCATCACGTGGTAGATGCTCTTCCTGAGCGAACGGCGGTCCACTCCCAGACCGCTGGTGCAGTTGGCCTGGGCGTCCGTATCGACAACCAGCACGCGCATGTCGGCCATCGCCAGGGCGGCCGCGAGGTTAATGGTCGTCGTGGTCTTGCCGACTCCGCCCTTCTGGTTGGTGATCGCTACGATCTTTTCCATCTGCGTTTCCCGGCGCAGAATAGCACAGCAAAATCACCGTCCTCAACCTGTTTCACGTGAAACAGATCGCCGGCGGAATTCCGAAAGAAACCACCCGGGGTGGAAGGGGCACTCGTGACGACGAATCAGCTCCAGCGACCCGGCGACAATCTCAGGCTCTTCAAACGGCAGCTCCTTGCCGTGGAATAGCCAAAGTAGAACGTCTTTGCCCGCAATCTCGAGAAGCCTCCTGAAATCCCTTGAGCTGACGACTACCGCCTTCCACGAAACACATTCCCAGACTGAGGGTGCGGAGGACCGGCGAAGCGTGTCCTGGAGCCTCTCATTGGCGACGCGTGCGTTTGTCAACCCGAGTTCATAGACAGCGGTCTGCAGGAACGCCGCTTTCTTCTCCCTGCTCTCCACCATAGTGATTTCGACGTCCGGCCGGAGGACGGCCAGGGGGATCGCCGGGAAGCCGGCCCCGCTGCCGATGTCAAGGTGC
>JAFNAH010000470.1 GCA_017860075.1 Acidobacteriota bacterium
ACTACTGGGACTTCCTGCTGTGGCGACGATTGCCTTTGCCGATTGCTGCTATCTGGCCGTTCAGGAGCACGCTGAGGAGGCCGCTATGGACTGTCAGACCGTCTTGAGTGCTGTAGTCGATGAAGCCCAGCTTCCTG
Organism: Acidobacteriota bacterium; assembly: GCA_017860075.1. Lineage (GTDB taxonomy): Bacteria > Acidobacteriota > UBA6911 > UBA6911 > UBA6911 > JACADW01. Next base: position 138 of record JAFNAH010000470.1, read on the forward strand.
AACTTATTCATGAAATGACTGACCCGCGACCGGGTCGTGCCGACCATTTGTGCCAGGTTGGCCTGACTGATTCGGGGAATCACACGTTCGGCCCTGCTTTCCTTCCCAAGATGAGCCAGAAGTAAGAGGGCCCGAGCCAGTCGCCTCTCGCTCGAGCTGAAAAGCTGGTCCACGAGATCCGCTTCGTAGCGGATATTGCGTGAAAGCAAATGCGCGACAAACAGTCCCGAGACCTCGCGCTTCTCACGAAGCATGCGCAGCATCAGAGACTTCTCGATCCGGAAGAGACTACAACCTGTGACCGTTGTAGCCGATGCCATGCGCAACGGCTGACCTGCGAGGCATCCCTCGCCCAGGAACTCGCCGGCCCCCAGTGTAGCGACGATCGCTTCCTTGCCCTGTTCGGATCTAACCGAGAGCTTCACTTTGCCTTTTCGAAGATAGAATATGGAATCCGCGGGTTGTCCCTGCTGGAAGATGCTGCGGTCGGCACTGTATTCGGCGACGGTCTTCCCCCGGGAGACTCCGGCGAGCAAGGCTTCCCAATCTACAGACGAGCTTTTCTTAATCGACATGATAACCGCCTTCCAATTGCTGAAAGCTGGCTGAGACACCAATCGTCATGGCCTTCGGCACCTGGAGTCCCGGCATCGGACGAGCGGAAAAGAGAGCGCGGCATGGCTTTGCGAGCCAGCGCGCCCAGCGTGTCGAGCGGGCGATCCGGGCGCTGTCCGTGGCGATTCCCGTGTCTGCATACATCTGCCGATAAATCTTTGAGATCAAGATGAAGGTCAGACGGCCCCGCATGGATTTCAGAAAGCGGGAACGTTTCCAGATGAACCCCAGCGAATAGAATCGCTCCCAAACCGACTGCGTGCACAGGCGGATCTCCTCGGGCGACATTACAGGGTGAGGAGAATATATTTTCGGCCGACGAGCCTGCGGGATTAACCAATGACGGGTGAGGGGAATGCCCTCTATCCGTCGGGGATCGCTCTCCATCGCCTTTTCCCAACGACTGAAATCCACGGTTCCGGGGAAAGGTGTGAGGGTTACAAACTGTGCAAACGTCAGACCTGCGCTTTGGGCTACTTCGGCAGTAGCCGCGAAAGTCTCAGGCCGGTCGCTGGGCAAGCCGAAAATGAATGAACCCAATACGTGGATCCCGTGGCTTCGGAACTGCCGCAGGCGATCCACCAGACCCTGCCCTGCCAGATTGAAACTTTTATAGACATCCTTCAGTCCCTCCGGCGTCACGGACTCGACTCCAACCAGCGCTCCTTTGATGTTCGCCTGGCGCATGGCATCGAGAAAGGCCGGGTCCTCCGCCGCTTCCATTGTAATCTGGGTGAAAAACACCGTGTCTGAGGGAAGCAAAGCCAGGCGCGCCATAAGCTCGAACCGTTCTGCGCGCAGGGCTTTGAGTTCCTCCAAACGGCGCGTGTCGGCTTGTCGGGAGGCCAACTGGAGATCCGTAAGTGTGACGGGGTAGAAGTTGTCATCAGCCAGCGCGATATAGCGAAACCCGAGGCGCCGCAGCTGCACAATCTCCTCTATTATCATGTCTGAAGCGGGCTGACGAGGGCGTTGACCATCTGTCCTCCAGACCGAGCAGAAGGAACAGTGCTTCGGACAACCGCGGACGGTCTGTACCGATGCCCACATATAGCGGTTGCGCGGCACAAGATCCCAGCGCGCAGGCACAAAGTCTCGTCCCTCAACACGGCCGCCCGAGTAAGTGCTCGATCCGGGTGCGCCCCTGCGGCAGTCCTCAAGCACGGACGCCCAGACGACATCACCGTCTCCTTTCACGACCGCGTGTGCGCGCCCAAGGCTGAGAGCCTCCTCGGGGTAGAGGGTCGCGTGAATCCCGCCGAAGACAACATAAGCCCCGCGCTGACGAGCCAGTCTTCCAATCTCATACCCGCGCAGAGCATTCCCCGTGTGTATGCCGATGCCTACCACATCACCCCGTTGGATGCGGCTTGGATCCACGGCGCTGAGTGTTTCATCCACCAGTATCGGGTCGCCGAAAGAGGCCGGCGTGGCCCCCGCAAGCACGTACAGCCAGCGCGGCGTGATGACGGAGGTGCCAAATGAGACATGACTTGGATTTACTAGGTGCACATTCATGCGTTACCCACCTGACTCGAAAATAGTTGCCCGGGCTTCGTTCAATTGTTCAGCAGGTCTATTTGCCTGTTCAGCGGCCGCCTCGAATCGTGCGACGCCGCACTCTGCACCTCGCACAAGGGCTGCCACCGTGATTTCGTTGGGCCGTATCTACCCCAGCGCGTTCCTCAGCGCGGAATCGCGGCACACTTATCCGCGTGTGGTCGATGCCGGCTTTTAGCCCGACTGCAAGACTACCTTTGTCGGGGTTGCTCCGTCCGTGCAGTTTTGCTCACGGGTATGTTCAATATTGCTCATAGGCCGGTTCGCTTGGCACAGCGAACAATGGACGGCGCGAAGGCAGAGGCATCGAGTCCGAGAGGGCTTGCGGGGCCTCTATGCACGATCAACCGGGCCGGGCGAGGCCTGGGAGCCGGGTTCAGCACGCAGGAGCGCCACGGCAAAAAGCAGCATCAACTCGGCGTCACGAAGAAGATTCAGAAATATCTTGTGCGGGCGAATGAGGAGGATCTTCCCGCGGCGCCAGCTTTG
>JAFNAH010000471.1 GCA_017860075.1 Acidobacteriota bacterium
GCGACGAAGCCCGCCAGCACGACAGCGAAGGCGAGGAAAAACAGAAGATTCGCTCCCTCGTACCTCTTCAGGACGTTGCCCCTCCTGCGGGACATATTTTCCCTCCGGACACCTGCAGTTTCCAACGCCTGCCACAAGCAATGTTGTAGCACCCTCGGGGCGAAATCGGAAACGATGGTTCGTCGAAAGCAGGATTCTCCGCCCTCAAACAGGGCTATCCGATTTCTGTGGAGGCCTGCGCTTCGACCCGAGCAGGAGACAAGATGTCTACCTGGGTTGACTGCAAAGACTCCTTCCCGGGATCCTCCATCGTGCGCCTTACCTTCACGGCACGCGGCGACATGCCGCCGGTCAAGTTGACCTGGTGGGATGGAGGCATGCTGCCGGAACGACCGGCCGACCTTGAACCCGGCCGCAACCGGGGGTTCGCGTTGCTCACGTACGGCTATGCCTCTTTGGCCCCTCCCGGGCCCTCATCGTAAGCGCGCCGCGGAGGGCGGGGAACTCCTTATCGAGTGCGACGAGGCGGTGAGGCGGCATCGTCTCCCCCCGGCAGGAGCGGAGGAAATATAGTGCCGGGTGAGCGAAGCGAGCCTGCGGCAGCGGGCGCGGGGTATCATCGAGCCCTGGAGGGGAGACAGGAGGATCTCCACTGCCTGAACCGCAGCCGCTCCAGTCGCAGGCTTGGCCTGTTCGATCGACTCAATCCGCACGGAGGACTTCAAGACCGACGAGAGAAATATCGTCGTCGAATCCAGGGCACGAACACCAACATCGCGCGCTCTCGACGATTTCGTCCAGCTGCCGCTCGAGCGAGTGACTGCGGGAAGTCTCGGCCGCTTCGAGTAGCCGCTGCTCCCCGAACTGCTCGCCCGCAGGGTTCGCAGCCTCAGTCAGTCCGTCGGTCACAAGCATGAGGCGATCCCCCGGACTGAGTTGCATCACGCGTTCCTCGTACCCGGGGGTGCGGACAAGCCCCACGGGGAATCCCTCCGTTGAGACAGCTCGTGCCGCTCCTTCCAGTGGCAGGTGGACAAGCGGCGGATGGCCCGCCGAAACGTACCGGAACTCACGCAGCGACAGGCTCAGGATTCCATAGATCAGGGTGAAGTACTGGCCGGTTCGAGCGTCGAACGGGAATTGCTGGTTCAGTCTCTCGACCACTTCCACGGGAGCGCTGATACGGTAGCCGGTGGGACTTGCGGAATCCGCTGTCAGGAGACTCAGTTGCCCGGGGGTCGTAGACAGCCATCGGCTCAGCGTGACCGACAACAGGGCGGCAGAAACGCCGTGCCCGCTGACATCCGCGATATAGAGTGCGACTTTGTCGGGGCCCAGCCAGAGCACGTTCAAGGTGTCTCCCGCCAGTTGCGTCGAAGGCAGGAAGTGCCAGGCGAAGCGATATCCCCGGGGCTCAGGCAGGCTCATGGGCAACAGCGCACGCTGTATGCGTGCCGCGGTATCGAGATCGAAACGGATGTGCTCGTTAGCGGCCTCGAGCTCTGCCTTGGTGATGCGCAGAGCGGCCTCGGCATCGCGGCGCTCCGTCACGTCGGACTGGACACCGATGAAATGGGTGGTTTCGCCGTCATCGTCAAGGATTGGAGTCACCGAGAGCCGGTTCCAGAAACGACTGCCGTCCTTTCGATAGTTGAGGATTTCGACCGTGCAGGGGCGCCTTTCGCGAATCGCCCGCTTAAGTTCCTCCTTGGTCTCAGGGTCTGTGTCATTTCCCTGAAGGAACCGGCAGTTGTGGCCCAGGACTTCGGCCGTCGTATAGCCGGTCAGGCGTTCGAAACCGGCGTTGGCGTAGATGATCGGGTTGTCCTTGCCGGAGGCGTCTGTGATGACGATGCCCTCCGCCGTGGCTTCCAGGGCGCGGTTCTTCAGCAGCAGATCCGTTTCGAGGCCGCGTGACATCAGGGCCCTCTTGCCGGATCGCCACGCCCGGAGACCGGTCAGTGCTTTCATGTGTGTGCCTTCTCCTGCGCGACTCCACAGAGTCAGGAACGATCGTGCAGCCAGACATAACGGGGGACTGAAGCCCGGTAGGCTTCATATTCCTGGAAACGCTCGCCGAGGAACTTCTCCTCTGCCAGGATAATTCGATGGTGCAGGAGGACAGCCTCCACCACCGCCACCAGGTTGAGCAAAGAAAATGCATAGATGAGCGAGGCGACCATGAGGCAATGCAGGCCAATGTAGATGGGATTGCGCGAAATCCGGTAAATCCCCGATGTCACTAGAGCTGTCTGGTCCGATGGAATGCCCATGCGGAGGTTGGTGCCCAGTCTTCGGAAGGATATGACGAGGATTGCCGCGCCTCCGAGCCAGAAGAGCAGGAACGGCGCAGTGAGGGCAGCGGACCGGTGTGAACGTCCCCACTGCAACTCAATCACAAGGCAGAGCATCGAGATCACAATGCAGAGTTTCGCGAGAAAGAACAGCAGCCGCGAGGTTGGTGGCTTACCCAGGCTGCCTATCCTGCCGCGAAACGCCAGGTAGACCAGCTGGCCTGACAGGATGACAAAAGTGACAAGAACCAGAATCCCAACAGGTTGAAGCATCGCAACCTCCCCTGCAAATCCTGCAAGTAGGGTCAGAGTATCCCCTGTGTCGCCGGCATTTTATCTCATGCCGCTGTCTGACGAGGCATGCATTTCCCCACCTCGCCGGGGGTTTCCGCGCCGGCAGCTGCCTCATGAGTGCAAAAAGGGTATCGCGGGCACCGGTTTTCGATAGAATGCCGACTCAGGAGGGGCTCATGAAAAGGGGAATCGTCTCGGCACTTCTATTTTTCGATAGAATGCCGACTCAGGAGGGGCTCATGAAAAGGGGAATCGTCTCGGCACTTCTATTGTCGCTCGCAGGAGCGCACGGTCTGCCGGCTTCGGAAACGACCCGGCCCAACATCCTCTATATCATGTCGGACGACCATGCCGCCCATGCGATCAGCGCTTACGACAGCCGAATCAATCAGACTCCGAACATCGACCGGTTGGCAAAGGAAGGGATCAGATGACCGCGACATCCCCGAGCCTCCGACGCTGCGGGATGACTACGCCACTCGCGCCGACGCTGCGCGGGAGGCGACGATGACCATCCTGCGGGATCTCAACTACCGTGATCTCAAGATAGCACCCCCGGCAGGGCTCAAGGGCGAGGCTCTCGAGAAGTGGAACAGCACAAAGCCTGAGAGCGCGACCGTAGAACTCGACGGGCGGAAGAAGGTGCTGACGGGTGACGAATTGCTGAGATGGAAGTATCAGCGCTACATCAAAGACTACCTGCGCTGCGTTGCGTCCATAGACGACAACGTGGGCCGCATCCTTGACTTCCTCGACAAGGAAGGCCTGTCGGCAAACACGGTCGTCATCTACACGAGCGATCAGGGTTTCTTCCTGGGCGATCACGGCTGGTACGACAAACGCTTCATGTACCAGGAGTCCGTCAAGATGCCGTTCCTGGTCCGCTGGCCCGGGAGCATCAGGCCTGGAACTAGGCAGGACGCGATAGCCCTGAACGTCGATTTTGCGCCCACGTTCCTGGATCTTGCCGGCCTGCGGACACCCCCTGACATGCAGGGCCGAAGCCTTGTGCCGCTGATGCGTGGAGAGCGGCCCGCGGACTGGCGTACGAGCTGGTACTACCGCTACTACCACGACCCGGGTGATCACAACACGCGTGCGCACTACGGAGTGGGGACAGACGCATACAAGTTGATCTATTTCTGGAAGAAGGATCAGTGGGAGCTGTACGATCTGTCCAGAGACCCGGAAGAGCTGCTCAACGTTTACTCTGATCCAGCCTACATCGATGCTGTCAGGATGCTGAAAGGTGAGCTCTACCGGCTTAAGAAGGAGGTCGGCGATCAGGACCAGTTCGCCGATACTCAACCACCCCCGGGTGTGGACGGCCAGCCGC
>JAFNAH010000472.1 GCA_017860075.1 Acidobacteriota bacterium
CGATCTCTCCAGCGGAAGATGATCCGCCAGGTGGCCCGCAAAGCCCGCGGGCCCGGCAACCAGGCGGGGAGAATCCGATCCTGCAAATCCGCTCGCCGTCGTGCGCAGGTCGTCTTCTGTCTCGCCATCGACGACATATACTGCGGGTGCCCTCAGCCGGCCTGCCTCGCCGGGCTTCGTCAATACAACCTGGTGGCCAGGCATATCCTCCTGAAGCAACCGCGGGATGGCGCTGGTCCTCACCGGATTCAGCCGGTCGGCACCGAATCCCGTCTCGCTCACGGGCACCTCGTCCACATAAAGAATACCGTCTCGCACCGTACGACCCATCCGCGGGTAGGCCGGAACATAGACGAGTGGGACGCCCGGAAACGCAGCCATCAGGGCGCCGATTTCACTGCCGATGTTGCCGCGCAAGGTTGAATCGGTCTTCTTGAATATACAAGGAATGGCTCGCTCTTTCGCCGCACATGCAAGTCGACGCACTTTCTGCCCGGCCTCCGATGCCGCCAGATGCCTCGTCCCGGTGTCGATGACCAGGGCCCGGACGGTTTCTGCCAGGCCCAAGGGCTGCAGGCTTTGTTCGGCGGTGACAACGGCGGCGATACCGCGCGCCGCGAACTGGGCGCCCACCTCCATGGCCCCTGTCAGATCATCGGCGAGTGCCAGCAACTGTAGTCCGGTCATAACTTGTCGGTTCGACAGCATATCAGGATGGATCGGGATTTGCACCGCATGGCACGTGGCCGCCGTGACCCGGACGCTGGATAGGGGGGATGACGTCATCTGCTGATGAGATCCCCTGTTCAACCCTTTCAGGGTTGAGCCCGCGGCATACCCTGCTACTCCCGGGGTTTGCACCCCGGGCTTTACCGTCCGACCCTTTCAGGGTCGTCAGCGCGGATCACGGTTGAACCTCTGGAGGATCGATCATCCGAAGCTGCCGTCCTCTGCATGGCCGCTTGCTATGCCACCCCGTAAGGATCAGGGAGATCATGGAGAATCAACCCTGCAGGGGTTGAACAGAGCCCTTGCTGCACATGCCGACTGCCGTCGTCTGCATGGCCGCTTGCTATGCCACCCCGTAAGGGGTGGAGCGGATCAGCCCGGGGTGCAAACCCCGGGTATCAGGGAGATCATAGCGAATCAACCCTGCAGGGGTTGAACAGGGCCCTTGCTGCACATGCCGACTGCCGTCGTCTGCGAGGGCCACCCTGCTACCTCCGTATGAGCTGCTGATGTTTCTCCTGTCAATCACCGCGGGAGGGGTTGTCTTAACCTTTTCCCCCCTGTATATTCCTCTGATACCGTGATCAAGTGAAAGGAAGCCGCGCGCCCGTGCTTGAATGGATACGCAGACTGACTGCGGTTCTGGCCCTCGGTGCCTTCGCGAGCCTGCAAGGATCACCCGCCGTATCGCCCGCACCGGATAAGAAAAAATCAAGCGAGTTTGACGTTACTGGACCACCCCCATGGTTAGACACGGGAATAGACGTCCGGCAAGGCGACCTGATCCGTTCCTCTGCATCCGGGACCATCCGCATGTCCAGGTACCGCGAGAGCGGTCCCGACGGCGTGGCGCGGGAATGGCTGGATCTCCTGCGCATCTATCCTTTGAACGACGCCAACGCCGGCGCCCTGCTGGGGCGGATCGGCGACAGCGCGGAATCGCGACCATTCCTGATCGGATCCGGGCGTGAGAGCAGGGCCGTGACCGGCGGCCGGCTTTACCTCGGCATCAACCAGCCGGAGAAGGAGAGAGCCGAGGGCAGCTACCACGTCAAGGTGGAGGTCGTGCTGCAGACAACAGCTGCAAACCCGCCACCTCAACAGCGCCTGCCTGAAATCACCCGGGAGACGCTCGATCAGATTCCCGCGCGTGTCGCCGATGCCGACGGGAATCCCGGCGATCGGGTGAACTTCCTGATTATCGGCTCCGAGGATCAGGTGCGACAGGCGCTGAAGGATGCCGGCTGGGTGATCGTCAATCGAAGCGCCAAGGACGCCATAATCCAGGCTGCAATCGCCGTCTTCTCGCGCCAGGCATACACGCAGCTCCCGATGAGCGAGCTCTTCCTGTTCGAACGGCCCCAGGATTTCGGTTACGCCCACGCCGATCCTCTGAGGGTAGTGGCCGCCCGTCATCACTTCCGCCTCTGGAAGGCGCCGTTCCAGATCGATGGCCGGACACTCTGGGTGGGCGCGGGCACGCACGACATCGGCTTCGACCGTGACCAGCGAACCGGCGGGATCACTCACAAGATCGATCCCGACACGGACCAGGAGCGCGAGTTCATCGGCCAGTCGCTCGAAGCGACAGGGCTCACAGTCGGCAAGTACTACCTGACTCCATCCAATCCGCTCAAGGAGGCAAAAACCGCCCACGGCGAGACCTTTTACTCCGACGGAAGAACGCTGGTCATCGTCCTGAAACCCGAAGGGGGCGATTCCAGGCAGGCTTTCTCGGATCTGTTCTGCTCGGTCCTGAGAGAGGAAAACCCGGACGGCGGAGAGTGGGGCGATTGCTCACAGTACCTGGAGACTCCTCCGGCGCAGCAGGTGGAGCTGCCGCCGATCCCGAACCACTACCGGGTTTTGATCGTGGGAGGGCTGCTGAATACCTGTATTCCCAAGGCCCCGGCGTACAAGGAGGGCCAGGAATACCTGCGCCGTCAGCACGGGCTGGACGTGGGGTTCCTGTCCGTGCCCAACGACAGTTGCGAGGATAACGCCCGCGTTATAGCCGATTTCCTGAAGAAGAAGCAGGGCGACCCGCGCAAATTCATCCTGATCGGTTACAGCAAGGGTGCGCCTGATGTCCAGGAGGCGCTCGCACGTGAACCGGGCGCGGCCAAGGCCGTGGCGGCGTTCATCAGCGTGGCCGGTGCGATCGGCGGATCTCCTGTCGCGGATTTGGTCCCTGACATGGCGAAGGCGTGGATCCGGAAGTACAACCTGAAGGGCTGCCAGGGAGACCTGTCTGCAGGTTTCAAGAGCCTGCGCCAGTCAGCCCGGCGGGCTTTCCTGTCGAAGTACCCGGACCCGGTCGTGCCCACCTATTCGCTGGCAGCGATCTCCGGAAAGTCCAACACCTCGCAACTCCTCGCCCAGACGTGGCAGATAATGTCCGCCTACTCCGACAAAGTCGACGGCCAACTGACGGTTGAGGATGCGACCGTGCCTGGCTCGACACGCCTTGGAGCCGCCCTCGCGGATCACTTTGCGGTGGCCGTTCCTTTCGAAACATCGGATGAGTCAATCGGGGCGGGTGCGGACAAGAACCACTACCCGCGCAGCGCACTGCTCGAAGCCATGGTTCGATTTGTGGTCCGGGACCTCGAGAGCAGCAGGTGAACCGGCCGAGCCTGCGACGACGAAGTGCGCCCGGCGCGGCTGCGTGAGGCCCTATGGAACGGGCCGTCAGCCCTTGGTTCCAGCTGCTATACGCAAAACCGGGGCTTCGCCCCGGCCTGGTATGAGAACGCGCTTTCAGCGCTCCGCATGCTGAGCCGGGTATGGTTTTGAGGGCCGAAGGCCCGCCCCATAGCAGCCCGGGGCGAAGCCCCGGGAATTGTGCCCCTGGACGAAGAAGGGCTGAAAGCCCGTATCATCGCGAGTTTCCAGAGACGGCGCGCGACCGCTCCGGCCCACTACCTGGCGGCACAGAGATCAGGAGCCATCCTATGAAGGTATCGAGTCGTATCGGCCTGGGGTACGGGATTCTTCTCGCAGCGATTCTGCTGCTGGCGGCGGTGCAGATCA
>JAFNAH010000473.1 GCA_017860075.1 Acidobacteriota bacterium
GAACTGAAAAGCCACTCCGAGAACGATGGCCTGGGTGGTGACGTCGTATTTGAAGAATTGGTCTCCACTCCCAGTGTCATAGTCCATGCTCAGAATCCGATAGCCGATCCCGAGCGAGGCGCGTTTGCCTACATCGACGCCGACCATCGGCCAGAGTTGCCATGCGAAGTCCGAACCCGCGCCAAATCCGCCGATGTCCCCCTCCATCGTGAAATGCCATCGGCCACCGAGGCGTTGCTTCAGTTTCAAGCCGACGATGGGATCGACCCACTGCTTCGTGTCTTTGAAGATGCCCGTGAACGGCGGTTCCTTGAAGTCGAGCTTGCCCTGAAGGACGTTCCAGCGGGCACCGAAGAGAAAGTCGACCTTCTCGTGCAACTGGTACTGCCCGGTGAATGTATATGCCCCCTGGTTGAAATCGACGTTTGCAGAGGGCCGGTCCACGTCGGTGCCCAACGCCATGTAGACCGCATCTACTCCCACTCCCCATCGGGCCTTGCGCGCCTCGAAATAACCCATCCCGCCGAACTGGAGATTTGAGAAAATATCGCCTGCCGACACATCCACCTCGAGCTCTCGGCCTCGGATCGCGGTAGTGCCGTCCATCCGGGGGAACAGGAGGTAAGGCGCCAGTGTAAACTTCCATTCGTCAGAGCTCTTCCCGCTACCCTGAGACTGCGCAAGCACGGGAGATGTAATGACCGACAAAAGCACAAGGTTCGTCAGGATGGCGCCCAGCATGAAGCAGCGTCGCCTATGTCCATAATGCACAGTATTCATCGTCTTTTGATTACCTTTCGTCAAAAACTCCTCCGCCTTGTCTCAAGGCAAACCGCTTGCCAAGCGGCGAAACGTACCACACGAAAGTCCTAACCATCTAGACCTAAAGTTGTTACTAGGTTCCGATCCCGAGTGTGGCCCTGCCGGATCGGGTGAGGGATCTCCGATATAGCGGATTGGCATCCGATATTTCGGAGGGCCGGCAAGCTCGCTGAGCGCGCCCATGTCCGCACCTGCTCTCTTATCTCGATGTCGCATAAAGCCTTAGCTTGGTTCAAGGCTTTTCACTGATACTTGGCAAGCGGCGTGCTAGTATCCAAGCCATGGATGCCGGACCCACGACTTCCAGGTGCGGTCGGTTGCGTGGATGTCCTGGCAGTGACAGGAGATAAAGTGTATGAGTCGTAGAACAGCAATGACCCTCGCTTCGCTTGTATGCGCCGTGGTATTCGGATGGTCTGCGCTCGCGCAAGGCACCTACACCAAGGCATACGTCGCCGATCGCATCCGCAAAGTAGAAGACGGCGTGGACGAGTTCCGCGATTGGGCGAAGAAGCGCGGGGAGGATGCCAAGAGCCGCGCGGAATCCGCCCAGAGCAGTGGCAAGACCTCCCGCCGCACACGCACGAGTTCCTCGAACACGCAGGCGCGCCAGGACCAGGCCAAGAACACAAAAGACGAGCTCGATGACGCTCTCGGTGATCTGAACCGTTCCACCAATCGGCTGCGGCGCAAGTTCGACGCCACCGACAAGTGGATGGAGACCAAGGTCCAGGTGGAACAGGTGGTGGAGGACGGCCGGCGCATCAATCAGGTGATGGTCCGCGGCAATTACGGGACGCAGGCGGAACGCTACTGGGGAGCCCTGCGCACCGCCATCAACGACCTGGCGCGTACTTACGGTGTCGCGCCGCTCGGCGTGTGAGCGCTTTGAATCAGCAGGAGGTTTGGGCCGAGCGCGGGCATCGGCCCGGTGATCACGGGCGTGCCCGGCGCCGGGGCGCTGACTGCGATCCTGCTTTGGCAAGCGCCAGGTCAAAGCACCCGGGGTATACCTGCGGGATTCCGGCCTCCTCCACGCTCTGGTCGAGGAGCACGGCATCAGGCGATTCCTTCATCACGCTTTTTACACCCCGCTTGCGTCAGGCTCCGCGGCCGCGCTCTCTTGAGACTGGCGAAAGGCTTGAGCCGCATGCCGGTTGGTCGGGTAGAAGCGGCCCGGGTCGATCAGTTCCATCAACTCGTACCTCTCGAGCCACGCGCGGAAGGGCCGGTCGGCGCGGCTGACGGCGACGGTGATGTTCCGGTTCTTCAGCAGGGTGATCGCCTGCCGCAGGACCTCCGCGCCGGTCGTGTCGACGTCGACCATCGCCTGCGCATCCAGCACGAACCAGCGGACAGGGGTGGGTGCCTGTGTGACCAGGCGCTCGACGTCGTCGAGGAACAGCGTCGCATTGGCGAAGTAGAGCGGGGCGCCGAAGCGGTATACCATCAGGCCGGAAGAACCGGAGGACTGCCCGCCCTCCGCGGGGAGAAAATGACTCCCGTCGGGCGCTTCCAGGAGTGCCGAGGTATCCGGACGGGATGCCCGCCGGATCACGTCGATCGTCGACATGAGAAAGGCGATGACGACGGCGCGGAGCGGGCCCAGGGCCAGCACGCTCAGCAGGCAGACCGCGGCGATCCAGAACTCCGACCGGCGCATCCGCCACAGCTCGCGCAGCTCGTGGACCTCGATCAGCGAAAGCACCGCGTTGGCCACGATCCCGGCCAGGGCCGCGTTCGGCAAGTACGCGAGCATGTCGGTGAAGAAGAGCATTACCACGGCTATCGTCCCAGCTGCCACCAGGCTCGGAAACTGGCTGCGCGCACCCGAGGCGTCCATCGCCGCCGAACGGGAGGGGCTGTTGCCCGTCACCAGCGACCCGGTGAAGCCGGCCGCCAGGTTGGCCATGCCGTAGGCGAACAGCATCTGGTCGCCGTCCGCCTTGTAGCCGTACTTGTTGCTACTTGTTGCTATAGCTGCGGACCACGAGCAGGCCTTCGCACAGGAGGATGGCCACGATGGCCAGGGCGCCCGGCAGGAGCCGCACGTAGTCGGCCAGAGGGATCGTGGGCACGGTCAGCGCCGGGAGCCCGGAGGGGATCGTGTTGCCGAGCACGGCGACGCCCTTTGCCGGGAGGTCGAACATTGCGACGATGGTCGTCAGCAGCACCAGGGCCACCAACGCCCCGGGGATTTTTGGCGCGTACCGTTTCATCAGCCGGACGATCAGGAAAGCGCCCACCCCGACCGCCACCGAGTAGAGGTTGGCGCGCGGAATGGAGTGGATCAGGGCCAGGACCTCCACGAAGTAACCCTCGGTGTTCACCGAGGTCGCTAGGGTCTCCTTGATGTGCTCCGCCGCGGCCAGCAAGCCCGACGCGGCGCCGCTCACATGGGGAGCGGCGAGGATCTTCCTGACCTGGTTGGTGAACACCTCGACGCCGAGCCCGGTGATGAACCCCGCCATCACGGCGCGCGAGAGAA
>JAFNAH010000057.1 GCA_017860075.1 Acidobacteriota bacterium
AGCCGGCGGCCAGTTGGAGTATGTCATCCGGGTGAACAACATCGGCAGCCTGCCCGCCACCCGGGTGGTGGTGACCGATGACCTGAATCCGCCCTTGGGCAATCAAGTCGCCTATGTCGACGGGTCGGGCACCTTGAACGATTCAACAAACGGGGTCGTCTATGCCGGCGCGGTGCTCACCGCCGACTATGCCGCCCTGTACGGCGCGCTTCAGCCGGGCGCTGTTGCAGTCCTGCGTTTTCGCGTGCAGATCAACCCAACCCTCGCCGTCGGAACGACCATCACCAATACCAGCGTGGTCCGCTGGAACGACCCGGCGCAAACCGCATCCGCCAGCGTATCCCTTGGAGTGGGCGGGACTCCGGGCAGCGCCATTGTCAACGGAAATGTCTGGCACGACGCAAATCTGAACAAGATCCGCGATTGCAATACCGAGAACTGCGCGTTGAAGGACTGGTCTGTCGAGCTCTATCGCAACAATCAGCTGGTTGCCACCATTCTTACCGATGCCAGTGGGGCATATCGGTTCAGCGGCCTGGCGCCCAACACGGGGACATCGGACCTTTATGAGCTGCGCTTCCGTGCGCCGGGCGCGGGCCCGAACACAGCCTCGCTGGGTCAGGCCGACTCGCCGTTCACCAATGGCCCGCAACGGATCAGTGGCATCACCGTCGCCTCGGGGGCCAATCTGCAGAACCTGAACCTGCCTCTCTGGCCAAACGGCACCGTGTACAACTCTGTCACGCGCTTACCAGTTGCCGGAGCCAGAGTGACGATGCGAAATGCGGCGACCGGAGCCACACTGCCGGGCCAATGCTTCGAAGACCCGGCCCAGCAGAACCAGATTACAGCCGCGGACGGCTTTTACAAGTTCGACCTGAACTTCAGCGACGCCTCCTGCCCGGCCGGGGGCGGCTATCTCATCGACGTGACGCCGCCCGCGACCGGCTACATCGGCGGGCCGTCCCGGATCATTGCGCCGTCCAGTACCACGAACACGGCGCCGTTTTCCGTTCCCGCCTGCCCCGGCAGTCCGGCCGATGCGGTGCCGGCCACCCCCGAGTACTGCGAAGTTGTGGCCTCCACGACGGTGCCGTTGTCATCGGTTCTGCCTGGCACGGGCGGCACCGTCTATTATCTGCACCTCCTCCTGAGCAATGGAAACGTGCCCGGGCAGAGCCAGGTTTTCAACAACGAAATCCCCATCGATCCGGTACTCTTCGGGGCCGTGGCCATCACCAAGACATCCACTTTCACCAACGTGTCCCGGGGGTCGCTGGTGCCCTATACGATCACCGTGACCAATGTGTACGGCGCGCCGCTGTCGAATATCGGCATCGTCGATCTATTCCCGGCCGGGTTCAAATACGTGGCCGGCTCCGCCCGCCTGGACGGCAATCCGACCGAACCGCAGATCAACGGTCTGCAGCTTGTCTGGAATGGCCTCGAACTGCAGTTTAACCAGAAACGCATTATCCGGTTACTGCTGGTGGTGGGCTCCGGCGTCTCCGAAGGCGAATACGTAAACGGGGCCTTGGCGATCAATACCACAACCGGCGCCGCTATCTCGGGAGAAGCGACGGCCACCGTGAGGGTCATCCCCGACCCGGACTTCGATTGCACCGATGTCATCGGCAAGGTGTTCGACGACGCCAACCTGAACGGCGAACAGGATTCGGGCGAGAAGGGACTGTTCGGGGCCCGCGTGGTGACGGCCCGCGGTCTGATCGCCGCTACCGATAATAACGGACGCTTTCACATAACTTGCGCGACAGTCCCTGACGAGAATCTCGGCAGCAACTTCATCCTCAAATTGGACGAGCGCAGCCTGCCCAGCGGCTATCGCCTGACTACCGAAAATCCGCGCGTGCAGCGAGCCACCCGCGGCAAGATGCTGCGCTTCAGCTTCGGCGCGGCCATTCACCGCGTGGTGCGCCTGGATATCGCCGACGGGGCGTTCGAGCCCAATACCACCCAACTGCGGATCCAGTGGACACCCAGGATCGCACAGTTGCTTGAAGAGCTGAGGAAGGAGCCGTCCTTGCTCCGGCTTTCCTATCTTGGCGATGTCGAGCCCAAAGACCTGGCCCTGGAACGCGTTGAGGCCCTGAAAAAGGAAATCACCGCACGGTGGAAGCAGTCGGGCGCCGATTATCGGTTGACCATAGAGACCGAAATCTTCTGGCGACGCGGCGCTCCGATTTCCGGTCACCGGTAACGGACGGATGAAACCCGTGTCAGGTCAACTGCGCATAGTGAAGGGCTTCTTTTCGAGGAACGGCATCGCCGTCCTGTGCGTGTGCTTCGTCACTGCGGTGTGCACCGGGGTTGCGTCATCCGAGGAAACGGGGGTAAGGGAAACCCATGTGCGCGGTGAGGCGGCCGAGTTGCACCTGCCGACCGACCGGCCTTTGACCCCATGGGTCCATGACCCCGTCATATTTGAAAAGGACGAGGGGGACAGGAAGGAACTGCGCGAAGTCGTCGAGCAGGAAGTCACAACCATCAAACTCGACAACCTGGTCCCTCCCATCCATTTCGGCCTGGGGCAAATTGAAATTACCGAGGACTATCTGAAAATGCTTCGCGCTGTGCTCGACGGCATGCGCGGTCACGCCAATGTGCGACTCCACTTTGTCGGTCATGCCGATACCCTTCCGCTCAGGGGCGAGTTGATAAATATCTACGGCGACAACCTCGGGCTGTCACGCGAACGGGCGGGGACCGTGGCCGAATACTGCCAGCGCGCGTTGAACCTTCCCCCCGAAGCCATCTCCTACGAGGGGCTTGGCGACAACCGGCCGGTCGCCAGCAATGCGACGGAAGAAGGGCGGCAGCTCAACCGGCGCGTGGAAGTACAGGTCTGGTACGACGAAATCAGCGAAAAGCAGACCAAAAAGGAAGTGATCGTTCCCCGCGAAAGGAACCGGATCAAGGTCTGCCGGACCGAAACCGTATGCAAATTGCGCTATAAGGACGGCCACTCCCATCGCGCGCGCGTCAAGAACCTGACTTCCCCCCTTCATTACGACAAAGGCATGCTGAGCGTTCCGGAGGAATTTCTGCAGCAAGTCAGTCAGGCGCTGAAAAATCTCGGTGCCAAACAGAACCTTGCGGTCAAGTTCATCGGCTATACGGACAACATCCCGCTTAGGGGACGGGACGAACGCATCTACGGCGACCCCGCAGGGCTCTCCAAGGCGGTTGCCCGGCGCGTCGCCCTCGCCGTCCAGGATGATCTGCGCCTGCCCAGTGACGCCATAGAGACCGAGGGCCGCGGGGCGTCGCAGCCCCTGGCCTCAAACGATACGCAACGGGGACGGGCGCTGAATCGGCGCGTGGAAGTGGAGTTCTGGCACGATGATCCGCTGCAGGACCTGCCGGAGGACCCCCAGCCGTGCCCGGACGCCCCCGGCGCCGAGACCGTCACCCGTGTGTATGATTCGCCGTCGGGCGGCATCGACCCGATCCTGATTGAAAACGGAATTCCCGTCATACCCGAAGGGTACACCGAACGTCTGCGCCGAATCATGGACGAGATACGCGACAGGTCCAATGTCCGCCTGCGGTTTGTTGGCTATACCGGCAACAAACGCCTTGATCGGCGTACGGCCGCGGTGTACGGGGATGACATCGGATTATCCATGGCGCGCGCACGCCGCACCATGGCGGCCGCCAGCGAGCGGATGGGACTGGCGGGAGGGCAGGCGGAGTTCGACGGCCGCGGTTATGTTCAGTCCGACGATGTGGTCAACGCCGGTTTTGTCGAGTCCGAGACGTCGAGCGTCAAGGTGCAGGTGGTCTACGATGAACGGATCATCCGCGACGACTACGAGGGGGTGGAGGTCACCCCGTTGACTCGCGAAGTGAAGACTGTTGATCCCTTCGCTCTGAATCTCATGCGCATCACGGTGGACGGCAAGCCGGTCGATGATCCGGGCAAGTGCAGTTCGGACGTGCAGCGCTGCACCGACGTGGCCCTGGACAACGCCCATATCCAGTTCAAGCACGACAGCCTGAAGCTGGAGCCGCGGCTGAACGTGACCGCATGGCCGATTACCATCCGTTATCAGGACCTGCCGGATACGGCGTTTGCCGAAAACCTGGTGCATTTCCGCCTTTACGCCAATTACCGCAGCTTCATCGAGCGGGCGGAGGTCAGGATTTTCGAAGAGGACCAGTCCGTCCGCGACACGCCTCTCGCCGTCGTCGAGATGGACGCCGACGGCATGGGCCTATGGCAGCCCGGGTTCGAGTCCTTCTCCGCGTCAGTGCGCAAATTGAAATACCTGGCGCGGGTGTATGACAAAAAGGGGCTTTTTGACGAGACGAGCACCCAGCCGCTGTGGGTAGTCGACAAAATCGATCCGTCGGTTGCCGAAGCGAGTGTCGACGATAAATTGCTGGCGGTGTATGGCGAGAGCCGCATCGCCAGCCAGAATATTCCCCTTCACGGCGGCACGGTGCAGGCCTACGGCACTACGATCCCCAAAGGACACGGGGTGTGGATGGCCGGACACAAAGTACCGGTGGACGGCGCCGGCAGATTCGTGGCCGAAGAGATCCTGCCGGAGGGCATGCATACCGTAGAGGTGGCCGTGCTCGACGAGTTCGGCAACGGCGAGCTTTTTCTGCGCGACCTGGCGCTGAAAAAGAGCGACTGGTTCACCGTGGGGATCGCCGACCTGACCCTGTCCGGAAACAAGACTAACGGGCCGGCCGAACTGCTCGCTCCGGATAAACCCCAGTACAGCGAAGACCTGACCCTCCAGGGTCGCCTGGCCTTCTACACGCACGGCAAATTTGAAAACGGCTGGTCGCTGACGGCCAGCGCCGATACCCGCGAAGCCCCCCTGGACGAGATCTTTTCCAACTTCATGGACAAGACCCCCGTGGCGCTGTTCAGACGAATCGACCCGGACTACCACTATTTGACCTACGGCGATGACAGCACCGTCGTGGAAGACGCGCCGACCACCGGTAAATTCTTTGTGAAGGCGAAAAAGGATAAAACCTACGGGCTCTGGGGCAACTTCAAGATCTCGTATCTCGATACCACCCTGTCGCAGGTGGACCGCGGGTTGTACGGCGCCAACCTGCATTATCAGCCCCTCGACACCACCAGTTTCGGCGAGCCGCGTCTGCTGTTGGACGGGTTTGCCGCGGACCCGGGGACCGTGGCGGGACGCGATGAGTTCCAAAGCACGGGCGGATCGCTCTATTTCCTGCGCCGGCAGGACGTGCTGGAGGGTTCCGAGCGCGTGCGTATCGAGGTCCGCGACAAGGATTCCGGGATCGTTCTGGGGGTCAAGAACCTGACGCCGGTGATCGATTACGACATCGACTACCTCCAGGGACGCATCCTGCTGTCTCAGCCTCTGCCCCTGACGGCGGACGACGGTCTGCAGGTTTACAGCAACTCCATCAGCGGGAATCTTGTCTTCCTGGTGGCCCGTTACGAATTCACCCCGGGGTTCAACGACCCGGACACGATGGCTGCCGGCGGCAGGGTTCAATACTGGTTCAATGACCACGTCAAGGTCGGCGCGACCTTCAGTCGAGATGAAGAAGCGGACATCGAAAACAGCCTGGGTGGAGCGGATGTGACCTTGCGCAAGTCCTCGGCCTCATGGCTCAAACTCGAAGCGGGCCGTACCAAAGGTCCGGGCGATTTGGCAGAGACTTCCAACAACGGCGGTTTCAACTTCGTACCGCAGAATCCTTTGGGCGAAAGCGAAGTGGATGCGTTGGCCTACCGCGTGGATGCCAGCTTGGGCTTCAAGGACATCTTTGAAAACGGGCGCGGCCGGGTCACTTTCTACCTGCAGGACCTCGAGGCGGGCTATTCGGCGCCGGGCCTGGCCACCGTCCGGGACACGACCCAATACGGCGGGACGGCGGAGATACCGTTTACCGACCGTCTGAGCGCGCGCTTCAAGATGGACAAGCAGGACCAGCGGGAAGGCCTGGACACCGAAACCGCAGAACTGAAGCTCGACTACCGGATGGGTGCGCACTGGACCCTGGGCTCGGGTGTGCGTTACGACAGCCGCAAAGACAATTCGCCGGTTGTTCCCGCAACCCAGGAAGAGGGCGACCGGACGGACGCCGTGGTCCGGCTGCTGTACGATTCCAAAGCGAGTTGGACCGCTTACGGGTTCGCTCAGGGGACGATTCAGGCAACCGGCAACCGTGAAGACAACGGCCGCATCGGCGCCGGCGGCAGCTTGCGTTTGACCGACCGGTTCAATGTCACCGGCGAGGTTTCCGAAGGAGATCTCGGGCCGGGCGGCAAGCTCGGGACCGAGTATCTATATTCCGACCGGACCACCCTGTACAGCAATTACAGCCTCGAGAACAACGAGCGGACAGACAACGGCCTGCTTGCCAGGAGGGGCAAAATGGCTTCCGGTTTCCGCACCCGTTATTCGGACAGCGCCAGCGTCTACGCCGAAGAGCGGTATACCCACGGCGACGGCCCCACTGGCCTGATGCATTCCGCCGGAGTAAAACTCGTGGTTTTCGACCGGGTAAATTTCGGTGCCAAACTCGATTTGGGAACCCTCGTGGATCGCGTCACGGCGGCGGAACTCGAAAGGACGGCGGTGGGCGTGAGCGTCGGTTACGGGTTCGATAGGCTGGCCCTCGCCTGCGCCGTGGAATATCTGGTCGACGACACCGAGCAACCGGATACCAGCTCCTCCAAACGTACCTCCTGGCTGTTGAAAAACAGTTTCAAGTACCAACTGTCCGAGGATTGGCGGCTCATAGGCAAATTCAATTACGCCGTGAGTGACAGTTCGTTGGGAGATTCTTACAGCGGCGACTATACGGAAGCGGGCCTCGGTTATGCGTATCGCCCCGTCCACAATGACCGCCTGAACGCGCTGATCAAGTACACCTATTTCTACAATGTTCCGGCGGCCGACCAGGTGACCGGCGCCGGTGCGGCGGCCGACTATATCCAGCGCAGCCAAATCATATCAGTGGATGTCATGTATGACCTGACGCACCGTTGGACCGTGGGAGGCAAGTACGCATACCGCCTTGGCCAGGTGGCCCAGGATCGAAATAATCGGGAGTTCTTCGACAGCCGGGCCAACCTGTACGTGCTGCGCGCAGACTGGCACTTCGTCCACAAATGGGACGCATTGGTCGAGGTGCGCAGGCTTGACCTGCCCGACGCGGGCGACAGCCGCAGCGGGGTGCTGGTGGGGTTGTACCGCCATGTGGGAAATCATATCAAGGCGGGAGTCGGGTATAACTTCAGCGATTTCTCGGATGATCTGACCCAACTGGATTACAAGTACCAGGGTCTGTTCGTCAATCTGGTCGGGAAGTATTAGAACTTGGGGGCTGAGGAGGCCAACATGTATTGCTGGCAGAGAGGGGTCATTTTAGGGATTTCCGTGCTTCTTTTGAGCGCCGCCGCTTACGGGCAGGAAATCTCCAGGGAGCAGATAAAGGGCCTGGACGAGCAGGTTCAGGAGATCAAGAGCGATGTCCTGGGCATCGCGGCGGAA
>JAFNAH010000474.1 GCA_017860075.1 Acidobacteriota bacterium
GCTGGAAATCAGCGGCACCGAGGGGACCGCGATCCTCGACGGAGACAACATCACGGCGTGGGCGCTGCGTGACGGTTCGCCCAATCCCGCGCCCCCTTCACGCGAAATCGCCGACGGGTCGGCCGACCCCATGGCCATCGACTTTGAGGGTCATCGTCGGATCATGGACGATTTCGCATCCGCAATCCGGGAGGGACGCAAGCCTCTCGTGGACGGACATGAGGGCCGGCAGTCTCTGGAACTGGTCTTGAACGCTTACGAATCCGCGCGCACCTCCGGCAGCTTGCGAACCTGACCGGCAGACATGTTGGTGCGGCTTCAGCCCTCAAGCGGGACGCTCCACCGAGGGGCGCGGTGCCCGCGCCGTCGGCGCGAGTCCGAGCGTCTTTCGCTGCCCCCAAAACGCTAACGCCCCCCGCGGGAGAGATCGATATGAATGTGGCGGTCAGTCAGACACGGAGCCACGATGAACACCGACACGCAGCAGTCGATCGCCCCGAAAGCAGCAGCGCCGTCTGATTCGAGAGTCACCTTCTTGGTTCTCATGTCCGCCATGCTGATCGGCATGACGGGCGGTCTCCTGGTTGCCGATCGCCAGGCCTCGGTCGGGCGGAAAGTGACCCCCGCAGCGAAGTCCGTCGTGCCCTCGACAAGCCAGCCCTCCAAGGACGGCCCGGCAGCCACTGAGTCAGAGGCCTCGTATGAGAAGGGACCCGCCGGGGAGCCTGCACCGGAAGCTCTCAAGTCCGAGCCCTTGTCCGTGGGGGCTATAGACTATTCAGAGCAACCAGGCTCGGCCAGTGTCTCAATCGAGTTGGGACCCAGCCTTCTGGTTGGAACGGATAAGATCCACAACCCTGAGCGCATATACTTCGACCTGCGGGACAGTCATCGCCCGGGGGCACCGGCAGACGGGTTCAGGGAGATGAAATCGGTCCGGACCAACGGGACGCTGGTCGGCCGAGTCCGCGTTTCAGAGTGGGAGTCGGGTGCCGCGCGGATCGTCCTCGATGTAAAACGCTCCTGTGACTACACCTACGAGATTACCTCCGGGCCATCCTCCCGTCTGGTCGTCCGCCTGCAGCCACACCTCCTCGGGTACTGACAACGCAAGCGCCTGCAGCGAATCGGGAAAGGCCAGATTGCTCCACCCTGCGGAAGGCTAAGCGGCAAAGTTGAGGCCCTGTCTTTCAGTCTTACTTCGGGATTGAAGTGTCCTCTCCCCCTCCAGACCGTGAGAACCTGATAACTTCGTCAGAATCGGAAATCCGGCCCTGCTGTTAAGTTCAGGCAGCTATTTGGCCGGCGCCAAATTGTTGAAGTCATTCACAAATAAAATCTTCCCGTCGTCAATCCCCGGACGTCTCGGCTACATGACGGGGCCTATGCGCCAAGGGGCAAACTCGCAGTGGCCGAGGATCTCGCTCCGGGTTTGGTCTCCCGAAGCTACCTCGATCAGCCGACGGTAAATCTCCTCCCCCTTCTCTTGAATCCCGGCCTTCCCGTCGAGGATCTCGCCCGCATTCACGTCCATGTCGTCGCGCATGGAGTGAAACATCCGGCTGTTGCTCGCGATCTTGAGTACCGGAACGATCGGGAAGCCTATGGCGGATCCGCGGCCGGTCGTAAAGGCGATGACGTTGCATCCACCGGCGGCAATTCCGGTGAGCGACACCGGGTCGTAGCCCGGAGTGTCCATGAAGACCAGTCCCGCCCTGCTCACCTGTGCCGCAAAATCGAGCACCTCCACGAGCGTCGTGGACCCGCCTTTCATCACAGCGGCAAGCGACTTCTCAACGATATTTGTAATGCCGCCGCGGCGGTTGCCCGGGGAGGGGTTGCTGTCCATCGTGGCGCCGAAGCGCGCGGCATAGTCTCTGTATCTGCCGACAACCTCGATGAGTCTCCGCCCGGTCTCCACGTCAATCGCGCGGCGAACAAGGTTCTGCTCGGCGCCATAGATCTCCGGCGTTTCGGCGAGAACTGCGGCTCCACCCATGGCAACGAGAAGATCACTCGCCCGACCCAGCGCCGGATTGGCCGTGATGCCTGAAAAGGCATCCGAGCCGCCGCAGTTGAGGCCGAGGACGATGCGGCTCGCGGGTTCTTCGGTTCGTTTGAGGGAGCGAACCTCCTCCGCCATCGCCCCGAGTCGGCGTATCCCTTCTGCGATCGTGCCGGACGTGCCGCCAAGAGACTGGATTTCCATCCCAACGAAAGGTTTCAGGCTCCCCAGGCCCGAGCCCCAGTCCGCGTAGCGGCCGAGGTGATTGATCTCGCAGCCCAGTCCGACCATCAGCACGGCAGCCACATTGGGATTGAGGATGATGCCCTTGAGGGTTCGTTCGAGCTGGTCGATGTCCGGTCCGTCATGGGCACCGCACCCGTCCTGGTGAGGCAGTGCTACGATCCCGTCCAAGCCTTCTCCCCGGGCTCCCTGGAGTCCATCCGCGATACGCGAGCAGACGTGGCTGGCGCAGTTGCTGGCAGGCAGCACCGCGATGTAGTTGCGTGTTCCTACCCTCCCGTCGCCGCGCCGATAACCGCGAAAAGTCCCGGGAAGTCCGGGAGGCATCTCGACTGAAGCAGGAGTGTATGCGGGATACTCGCGGGGCTCCACCTCATGCTCGACCTGGACATTGTGGGTGTGTACCCACTCGCCCGGCCGGATCGGGTAAAGTGCGCTTCCGATCTCATGCGCGTACTTCGTGACCGGCGATCCCTGGGGAATCTCACGAACGGCGAACTTGTGCCCGGCCGGGACGGCGTCCTTGAGGTACCGCGACGTTGTCATCCGCCGAAAGCAGGAGGGCGACTTCCTCCAGGCGACGGCGCCCGGCCAGACCCTGGGACTGGGAGACCGGCTGAGAGAGAATTGGGAACGTAGCATCTTCGCTCATGGAATCACCACCGGGAGGCATGGAAGTCGGCAGGCGGATCAGCCCTGAATCAGGCGATAGAGCGTTTCTCCTGCTTTCGGTACCATCAGGATCCCTTCATCCTCCCGGCCCTTCCAGTCTGCAAAATCTATGCTCGCCGGGTCGAGGTATCCGAGATTGACGCGCCGGCAACGCTCTTCGGGGATCGCCGTCGCGAGCGTGACCTGGATGCGTGGCGATTCACGTCCCGTCTCCGGGTCGTAGGTGCCGAGGCCGCGCAGGTGCGTGCTGTGAGCCAGGACTCCACCGGGGTAGTGCTTGAACCTGTCCCACTGCTTCAGGAAGTAGTCGCGCACGTGATAGCCGA
>JAFNAH010000475.1 GCA_017860075.1 Acidobacteriota bacterium
TTGCCGGCGCTGTCGCCAAATTCCTCATGCCGGGAAAGGATCCGGGGGGATTCCTGATCACGACCGGATTGGGCGTGGGCGGAGCGCTGGTTGCTACCTTCCTGGGACGCCTGGTCGGCTGGTACCAGGAGGGCGAGTCGGCCGGCTTCATCGCCGCGGTTGTGGGTGCCGTCATCGTGCTTGCAGTCTATCGGTTCATCAAGAGGAA
This sequence comes from Acidobacteriota bacterium, assembly GCA_017860075.1. GTDB lineage: Bacteria > Acidobacteriota > UBA6911 > UBA6911 > UBA6911 > JACADW01. The sequence goes on from JAFNAH010000475.1 coordinate 209, forward strand.
GCAGGCCGCTCCTTGATTGCTGCGGCATGAACGCCGGCCGTTGACGAAAACCCGCGGATTTCCGCCGGCGGCCGTGCGCATAAGTACAGCGGTGTGGAACGAGTGGTGCCTCCCCACATTCGTCGCATGGAGACAGGTTGCGGTGCGAGGGGATGCCTCGCCACAATGTTGATCCGCATCCGGCTCTCGGAAATGCCTCTTGATCATCATTCTCTGTGAAAGGAATGCGGGATGGACCGACGAGATTTCGTGAAGCTCGGCATGAGCTCGACTCTCGCGCTGAGCGCCGGCGAAGTGCGTGCGGCGGGACCTGCCCGCCCCCTGATCGTTGACGCGCATTGCCACGCAGGCAAGGGCCTCAATTACGGTAAGGCCGGCGCCGACGCCTGGACAACCTTCAACGATCCGGAATGGACTCTCCGGCGCATGGAGGAGGCAGGCATCGACAGGACCGTGATCTTCCCGATCAACAACACGTCCTACCAGGAGGCGAACGTTGAGATAGCAGGCTATGTCCGGCGGTGGCCTGCGAAATTCATCGGTTTTGCCAAGCACGACACCAAGACGGAAGCCGGGAAGATCGCCGGCCTTCTCCGGCATGAGGTCCGCGAGCTGGGCTTGAAGGGGCTGAAACTCCACGGTCAGCCGAGCCCGGAGATGGTGGAGGCCGTTTCCGAGCTGAAGATCCCGATTCTCGTCCACCCGGACACGGTCGAAAAGCTTCTGCCGATAGTGTCTTCCAACCCGCAGGTGTCGTTCATCCTGGCTCATCTCGGGAATTTCGCCTCTCACGAGTGGCGCGAGCATGTGCGCGCGATTGATGCCGCCAGGGACCTGCCCAACCTTTACCTGGACACCTCATCCGTCGTTTTCGTGCAGTATCTGGAACAGGCTGCCCGTGACCTGCCGGCCACAAAACTGATATTCGGATCGGACGGTCCGCTGCTTGATGCGCGCGTGGAGTTGTACAAGATTCGACTGCTCAAGTTATCGGCCGAGTCGGAGGCGCTCGTACTCGGCGGCAATATCCGGCGCCTGCTGTCGCTGTAGCGCGTTGGCGCCATCGCCCTGAATCACCTATGGAGAGTCGGCATGACAAATGAGAATCGCAGATCGTTCATGAAGAAGGCCGGGTTTGCCTCGGCCGCAGCCGCCGCGGGGGTTACCGGCATCAATCCCTGGGCCAGAGGCGCAAACGAGAAGATCATCCTGGGCCTGATCGGCGGCAGGAACCAGGGTCGCGGTGTAGCTTTGAACGCCATCAAGGACGGGGCCGAGATCAAGACCTTCTGCGACCTGGACGATGCCATCCTCGGCAAGGTCGGGCCACAGCTCGAAGAACTGCAGAAGAAGAGGCCGGGCACGTGCAAGGATTTCCGGCAGCTGCTGGACGACAAAGACATCGATGCCGTGATCATCGCCACACCGGACCATTGGCATTCGATCCAGACGATCCTCGCGTGCCAGGCCGGGAAGGACGTCTACATCGAAAAGCCGCTCTCGCAGACAATCCACGAAGGCCAGCGGATGCGGGAAGCGGCTCGCAAGTACAAACGCGTGGTTCAGGTCGGCACGCAGCGGCGGAGCGCCGTACATATCCGGAGTGCGGTCGAGTATGCAACGTCAGGGAAGCTTGGCAAGATCTGCGTGATCAAAGCCTGGATCACACAGCTGCGCCAGAGCATCGGGAATCCGCCCGACGGCACGCCGCCGCCGGGCGTCGACTACGACGTGTGGCTCGGGCCCGCGCCTTCGAGGCCTTTTAACCCGATGAGGTTCCATTACAACTGGCGCTTCTTCTGGGACTACGGGAACAGCGAGCTCGGCAACCAGGGCGTACACATGCTCGATGTCGGGATGTGGGCGATAGAGAAGATGCGCGGTTTGAACGACTGCCTGCCCCGCCGCGTCTCCGCCAACGGCGGCATTTACTGGCTCAACGATGCCAAGGAAGTGCCGGACACCCAGATCGTGACCTACGACTACGGTGACTTGATGCTGGTTTGGGAAATGCAGAGCTTCCAGCAATACCATTCTCTCGAAGGATCTACGGCAGGCACCGCATTCTACGGAACCGAGGGAACCCTGATCGTCGACGGCGACGGCTGGAACGTTACCTTCAAGGATGGCTCGCCGGGGCCCGCCGGGAAGGACGCTGGCGGCTCTCACACCGCCAACTTCCTCGAATGCATCAGGAGCCGCCAGCAACCGAACGCAGACATTGAGATCGGCAGGCTCAGCACGACGATCTGCCACCTCGGTAATATCTCGTATCGTCTTGGTCGCGACCTCCGATTCGATTCGAAAACAGAGACGTTCGGTGATGACCTGGTCGCCAATGCCTGGCTGACCAAGAAGTACCGCAGTCCCTACACGCTGCCGGAGGTATAAGTAGGGCGCGTCCGCGCCGCCGGCACGGACATTTCGAGGACAGGGCGCGCTGCCGCGCAGCGCGCCCACTGCCTCCCGCCGCACTCCGACCGATGACTGAGGAACACATGAAACCTGAACTGAATCGCTCTCACATGAATCGTCGCCAATTCATCTCCGTCAGTGCGCTCTCCGCCTGCTGGACGGCAACACCCTCATCGTCTTCATGCTCACCTTGAGGGAAGGCGATGGGGGGCGCCAGTTTAGCTTCCGGTTCGCCGGATTGAATCAGTGCTCCTTCCGGGTACGCATGCCGCTCAGCCTCGTCGATCAGAACCGCTGGGGTATCGAGCGCGAAGGGGCGTT
>JAFNAH010000476.1 GCA_017860075.1 Acidobacteriota bacterium
CAGGGAAGCCTCGACCTCGAATTCCTTGCCTGCGGCACACCTCATCCGGCGCACCTTTTCCATAACCCGATCAACGAGGGAAGTGACGGCTCGAGCCTCGGCAGGGATCGTGAAATCACATTGCAGGATCAGCCTTTCCGGGTCGAACTCACACTTCGTCCTGCCATCAACTGTCATAGGGCACCTGCAACAGCACCACCTCGACTGAACTTGGCACCAGCATATAGCATTCGGAGATCTGCCGGCAACAGGACAAATCGTCCCGCCCGGTCAGTCAATCGCGAAGGCGAGGACGCAGAGTCAGACCGCCGGGCAACTATCAGGACAGACTTTCCTCTGGGGTCCCGGCGCCTCTGAGGTAAGAATTCACTCTTCACTCTGTCCGTCCCGGATCGGCCGGCGAGATTCCCGGCCACATCACGGCTGCAACAACAGAGAGAGCTGCGGCAACGAGGAGCGCTTTCCCCCATCCGACATGTGCCGCCAGCAACGGCGTCAAAGCAGGCGAGATGAAGCCCCCGACGTTGCTGCCCATGTTCATGATACCCCCGGCCGTGCCGCTGCCCGGCCCCGACATCTCCGTCATCGTGGCCCAAAACGGGCCCTCTACGCTGAGCACCAGGCCGATTGCCAGCGCCATGCAGACGGCGGCGGCATACGCGTTGTCTACCCGGGCGCCGACCGCGAGGAAACCACCATGGCCGTGCGCCATCCCCAGCGCAGCATGGAGGCTGAGACAGGAGGCGGCGCAAGCGGCGACCCGGGACCGATCGAAGCCAGAACGACGCCGTTGGCACGCCCCTGGAGCCGCGTTGGGATCCAGCAGGCTACTCCCTGCGCCGACGCGGGGCAGGTCGGCGCCTCGGCCACTCCCAGGAGGAAGCGCAGGGTCATGAACAACCACAAAGCACCTGCCGCGCCGCGCTCCCCAGCGATCCGCCAGCATCCCTGCAGGGATCTGACACAGCGCGTATCCGAGCAGGAACGCGCTGAAGATCCGTCCACGTCGGCCTTGATGCCGCCTGCCGCCGATGGCAAGATGCGAGGCTGCTGTTTCCATTGGAGGAGCCGCAATGAGAACGACCGTGTCCCTGGTGGCGCTTGTTTCAGTGATCCTGCTTACCTCCGCCGCCTACCGAATCTCGGCGGGCGAGGAGAAGCTGCAGTACCCGAAAACCCGCGAGACCACCCAGACCGACAACTACTTCGGCACCGTCGTCCCGGATCCCTACCGCTGGCTCGAGGACGACAATTCTCCCGAGACCGCCCGATGGGTGGAGGAAGAGAACAAGGTAACCTTCGGCTACCTGGAGAAGATTCCGTACAGGGCGCAGCTCAAGGACCGCCTGATGCAGCTCTATAACTATCCGAAGTTCAGCGCCCCATTCCGGCGCGGTGAGTTCTTCTTCTACTCCAGGAATGACGGGCTGCAGAATCAGAGCGTCCTCTATGTTCAGAAGGGCCTGGGCGGCGCGCCCGAGGTATTGATCGATCCCAACAAGTTCTCCGCTGACGGCACCTCCCGCCTGACCGTGTTTGCACTTTCCAGGAACGGCAAGTACGCCGGCTACGGCGTTTCACGGGCAGGCTCCGACTGGCAGGAATTCCACGTCATGGAAGTGGCGACCAGGCAGGCTCTGCCGGACGTGCTCAAGTGGATAAAATTCTCAGGAATCGCCTGGCAGGGCGACGGCTTCTACTACAGTCGCTATGACGAACCGGCAAAGGGTAAGGAGCTCTCTTCGGTCAACGAGGGGAGCAAGATCTTTTACCACAAGGCCGGCACCCCGCAGTCCGCCGACGAACTCGTCTACGAAGACCGCGAACACCCGCAGCGGTTCAACAACGTGGATACTACCGAGGACGAGCGCTTTGTGATTCTTTCGGTGGGAGAAGGTTCCAGCGGCAAGAAGGGGAATGCGCTCTTCTACAAGGACAATTCCGCCGGTGACAAGTCTTTCAAACCCGTCGTCGCTGCGATCACGGACGACAATTTCGGCGTGGTTGACAATGTCGGAGGCAGGCTGCTCGTCAGCACAGACAGCAAGGCCCCGAACGGCAGGGTGTTCCTGTTCGACCCGGCAGACCCGGCCGAGAAGAACTGGAAGGACATCCTGCCTGAGAAACCGGAGCCCCTCGAGTCCGTCTCCTCGGCAGGAGGCAAGCTGTTCGCCACCTACCTGAAGGACGTAACGACCCGGGCCTATGTCTGCGGCCTCGACGGAAAGCCGGAGAACGAGATTGCCCTTCCGGGGCCTGGAGCTGCCGCGGGCTTCGGCGGACTGAGGGAGGACACGTTCGTGTTCTACACCTTCACGTCCTTCAACTTTCCGCCCACGATCTACCGCTACGACATCGCGACGAGGCAGACCTCGCTTTTCCGCTCACCGGATATTCCGGGATTCAAGCCCGCCGATTACGAGACGAAGCAGGTGTTCTACACGAGCAGGGACGGGACGCGGGTCCCGATGTTTCTCGTGCACCGGAAGGGGCTCGTGCTCGACGGCAGGAATCCCGCGCTTCTGTACGGGTACGGCGGCTTCAACATCAGCACTTCGCCGGGATTCAGTTCGCTCCGCCTTGCCCTCCTCGAGCAGGGGTTCGTCTACGCTTCGGCCAACCTGCGGGGAGGCAGTGAGTACGGCGAGAGCTGGCACGAGGCTGGGACCAAGCTCAAGAAGCAGAATGTCTTCGATGACTTCATCGCCGCGGCCGAGTGGCTCATCAAGAACAAGTACACCGAGCCCGCGAAACTCGCGATCCTTGGCGGCTC
>JAFNAH010000477.1 GCA_017860075.1 Acidobacteriota bacterium
GAGGATGACCCCTGGCGCAAGCGCGTCGTCAGGGGCGAAGTGCATGACGAGAACGCCTTCGCCATGGGGGGTGTGGCGGGTCACGCGGGCCTGTTCAGCACCACGCACGACCTCGCCGTCCTTGCCCAGATGCTTCTCAACGGCGGCATCTACGATCATCATCGCTACCTCAGCGCAGAGACCATCAGGCGTTTCACGGCCCGCCAATCCGATGATCGGGCGCTCGGATGGGGAAAGCCGTCGGATTCGGACTGGACAGGCAAGGTCCTCTCATCCCAGGCCTACAAGCATACCGGGTTCACCGGAACATCCATTTGGATCGATCCGCAGAAGCAGCTCTTCATCGTGTTTTTGACAAATCGCGTGCACCCCACTCGGGAAGACACGCGCATCGACCAGGTCAACCAGGCGGTTGTCGAGGCGGTTGTGCAGGCGATCTCGCCGCCTCCTGCGGAAGCTCCTCGCTGAAGCAGGGGCCGGCCTTCAGGCGGCATGATCCGCGGCCTCGGGGAGATAATCACAGTTGATGCAAGCGCTCCCGATAGACCCACTTCTGCCGGGCGTTGTAGCGAGCCTGCAGGACGGATGCAACGTGATCCTGACGGCTGCGCCCGGTGCGGGCAAAACAACCCGCGTCCCGAGGGCCGTCTACGAATCATGCCGGGATGATCGCGGCGAGCTTCTGGTCCTTGAACCCAGGCGACTGGCAGCGCGCCTGGCTGCCGTCCGCGTCGCCGGGGAGATGGGGCAGGAGGTCGGGGCTACGGCGGGATACTCGATACGATTCGAGTCCGTTGACAGCCCGCACACCAGAATCCGTTTCGTGACCGAAGGCGTTTTCGCCCGCAGGATCGTCGACGATCCGCTGCTGCGCAAAATCTCCGTCGTCATTCTCGATGAATTTCACGAAAGGCATATCACAACCGATCTCGCACTCGCTTTCCTGCGCCGGCTGCAGCTGAAGGAACGCCCCGACCTGAGGCTCCTGGTCATGTCGGCCACGCTCGAACCGGAGCAAGTGGCCGCTTTTCTCGGAAAGGCTTCTGTCATTGCCGGCGGCGAGACTCCATTTGAAGTCACGATCGAACACGAGGTGAAGCCGGATCCGAGGCCGCTGCATGAGAAAACAGCCTCGGCAGTCACACGAGCCCTGCATCGTGACATCAGCGGTGACATCCTGGTTTTTCTGCCCGGGATCGCCGAAATCCGGCGCGCGGCTGAAGCGCTGTCCTCCCTGGTTGGGAAAGGCAGCATCGAGCTCTGTGTATTGCACGGCGATCTGCCGGTGAGCGAACAACTGCGTGCCTTCAGCCCGGCCCGGAAACCGAAAGTGATCCTCGCGACAAACGTCGCGGAGACTTCGATCACGATCCCGGGTGTGACGATCGTGATCGACTCGGGGCTTGCCCGCAGGGCGGGATTCTCACCCTGGAGCGGATTGCCGGCCACACAGATCGTGAAGGTGAGCCAGGCATCCGCGCGCCAGCGTGCCGGGCGGGCCGGCAGGACCGGCAGGGGCCTTGTGCTCCGCCTCTACACCCGTCACGACTTCGAGACCAGGCCGCCATTCGATATTCCTGAGATAAAGCGGACCGACCTGGCCGAGCCTGTCCTCACATTGCACGGTGCAGGAGTCGCCGATATCCGGGGATTCGGCTGGTTCGAGAAACCGCGGGAAGCGGCCGTCGACTCGGCAGAAGACCTCCTCAGAAAACTCGGGGCGCTTGATCCCGGTGGGAGGATCACCTCCGTGGGGAAACGGATGCTCCGTTTTCCGGTCCACCCGCGACTCGCAAGGCTCCTCGTGGAAGGAGAAAAGGCGGGAATCGAGCGCGAGGCTGCCCTGGTGGCTGCGCTCGTGTCCGAGAGGGACATTCGGCTGGAGGCTCGAAGCTCGCTTTCGAGTCCTGTCAGGCAAAGGAACGTATCTGCTTCCGAATCGGATCTGCTCGAAATGCGTGATCGATTTCGTGAGGCCGAGGCAACCGGGTTCGTCCCGTCGCGTATGACCCGGCTCGGGCTCGATCCTCGCTCCGCGGAGAGCGTGGGACGTGCCGCGCGGCAAATTGAGAAGTTCCTCGCTTCCCGACCGCAGAATACCCCCGCGGCCGACGAGGATACAATTCTGCTTGAATCGATTCTCATGGCTTTCCCGGACCGGGTCGCAGCGAGACGGGCCCCCGGTTCCGACGATTTCCTGCTGGCCAGCGGAAGAACTGCCCGGCAGGCTCCCGCCAGTGTAGTTCGCAACGCGGCACTGGTGGTCGCGGTCGACGCCGAAGAACGTTCAGGCACCGGCAGTGAAGGCCGGCAGGCCGGCGTGCTGCTGAGGCTCGTTTCCGAGATCAGGCGTGAGTGGCTGGAGAGGCGGTTCCCCGAAGAAATCTCCCGTGAGGCCCGCCTGACCTGGAATGATCGGGCCGGCAGGGTGGACGAAATAGCAAGGATCCGGTTCGGCCAGATCATCCTCGAAGAAAAGACTCAACCAGCTTCTCCGTCGACGGAGGCATCGCGCCTGCTCGCGGACGCAGCGCTGCCCGGGATAGAATCTGTCTTTAAGGACTATGACCGCGCCAGGGAGATCCAGGCCCGTCTTTCCCTGCTCGCCAGGCATTCACTTGCGGAGACGCCGCAGGATGAAAGCGGAGACATGCGTACGATCGTCGCCGAAGCTTGCGCCGGAAAGCGAAGCCTGCGGGAACTGGCTGACATATCTCTCGCGGAGTCCCTGTTGCGTCGTGTCAACGCCCGGACGCGCTCGCTCCTGGA
>JAFNAH010000478.1 GCA_017860075.1 Acidobacteriota bacterium
TGGTTCCTGAAGGTGGAGTCGCTCGCCGGGCCCGCCATAGAAGCCGTCGAAACCGGCCGGATCCAGTTTGTGCCGGACAGCTTCAAGAAGCGCTACTTCGAATGGATGTACAACATCCACGATTGGTGCATTTCGCGCCAGCTTTGGTGGGGGCACCGCATCCCCGTCTGGTATTGCGATGCCTGCAACAAGGTTATCGTATCGCGCACGACGCCCGAAGCCTGCGCCGGGTGCGGCGGACCGCTGCGGCAGGAGACCGACATTCTCGACACCTGGTTCAGCTCGGCGCTGTGGCCCTTCTCCACGCTCGGCTGGCCCGAACAGACGGAGGACCTGCGCGTCTACTACCCCACCGACGTGCTGATCACCGGGCCGGACATCATCTTCTTCTGGGTGGCCCGCATGATCATGATGGGCCTCAAGTTCATGGGGGACGTGCCGTTCTACGAGGTTCACATCAACGGCATCGTGCGCGACGCGGCGCGCAAGAAGATGAGCAAGACCAGCGGCAACGTGATCGAGCCGCTGCAGTTGGTCGAGGAATACGGCGCCGACGCCGTTCGATTCACGCTCTCCTCCATGGCCGTTCCGGGAACCGACATCCCCTTTTCGACCGACAGGATGAAGGGATACAGCGCGTTCGCAAACAAGGTCTGGAATGCGGCCCGGTTTCTGCTCCTTTACCTGAAAGAGAGCGACCGGGCCGTCGACCCGGACCGCATCGACCGGCGACTTGAATCCGGCCGCGAGCGGCTGGCGATCGAGGACCGCTGGATTCTGCACAGGATGAACCAGGTCGCATCGGAGATATCGCAGGCGCTCGGCAAGTACCGTTTTCACGACGCCTCGAGCGAGATCTACCAGTTTATCTGGCATGAACTGTGCGACTGGTACATCGAACTGGTCAAGCCGGTGCTGGCCGGAACCGCCGCTCCGGAGGAGCGGGACGGACGCGTGGAGATACTGGTACACGTCCTGGATTACACACTGAGGATGCTGCACCCGTTCATGCCGTTCATCACGGAAGAGATCTGGCAGAAGATGCCGCACCAGGGGGAGTCCGTCATGGTGCAGGACTTTCCTGTGGCCCGGCAGGTGCGCGAAGATCCCGCGGCGACACAGGCTATGGCGGACATCATGGACCTGGTCTCGACCTTCCGCTCGCTGCGCAGCGAACTGAACATCGAACCGAAGAAGGCGCTGGACGGGTTCCTGGTGGTTTCCGACCCTGAGTGCCGGCAGCTGCTGGAGTCGAACAAGGCGAAGGTCTGCCTGCTGGCCCGGCTGAACAGCCTCGAGTCTGCCCCGTCGCTGCCTGAGGACCGGATGCTGCTGAAAGGTGTGTGGCGCCTCGGCGAATACGCGCTCGATATCCGGGGAGCGATCGATTTCGCCTCGGAGCGCGCGCGTCTGCAAAAGGAGATGGAGCGCACCGGCGTTGAGATCGAGAAGCTTCTGAAGAAGATCAACAGCCACGAGTTTGCGGAGCGGGCGCCGGCGGAGGTCGTGGCGGACTGCCAGGCGCGGCACGCCGAGCTGCTCGAGAAACACCGCAAACTGGAATCGACCCTGAGCCAGCTTCCGCCTTCGTGATTCCCGATGAGCGATTCGAGCCGGTTGACGGCAGCCAAAGCGGACGATGACCGTCTCGATCCGGCGGGGATAGAGCGGGAGACTCCGTCGATAGTCTGGAACCGGCTCTCCGTTGCCGCCTTCCCGGAGATCGGGTCGACCAATGACGAGGCGCTCAGGCGTGCCCGGGAAGGTGCGCCGGCGGGGCTGCTCGTAATTGCCGAACACCAGACCGAGGGCAGGGGCAGGAAAGGTCGCAGGTGGACATCGCCACCCGGTTCGGGCCTCTGCTTCAGCCTGCTCGTTCGTCCGGTGTCTCCGCGGCGGCACTGGCCGCTGCTCTCACTCCTGACCTCCGTGGCCGTGGCCCGATCCATCGAAGACGTGGCGGCCAGCCTGGAGGGGATCCGAAGGGCAGTGCGCGTCGACCTCAAGTGGCCGAATGACGTGTTGCTGTCAGGCAGAAAGGCGGCCGGGATCCTGATCGAGACCACCGACGCGCCGGACGGCTCGGGCGCGGTTGTGATAGGCGTCGGCGTGAATGTGGGGGTTGACTCCGTCCCGCCGGGAATGGAGGGCTCGGCCGCCTCGCTGAGCCGGGAGGCCGGGGTGAGAGTGCCCCGCCGTCCCTTGCTGGCGGCGTTCCTGCAGCGTTTTCAGGAGGAGTACCTGCTGTTTGAGCGGGGGGAACGAAATGCGATCCTGGATCGTTGGAAAGCCCGATCGTCGATGTGGGACGGAGTGCGTGTGCGCGTCGGCGATGCGGGCGCGTGGCGCGAGGCGACGACCTGCGGCCTTTCGGATTCCGGGGCGATCCGTGTGCGGCTGCCTGACGGAAGCGAGCAGGCGCTCATGGCCGCCGACGTGAGCGTGATCGTAGACAACCAGGAGTAACCAGGAACGGAGCACTAATGATGTTCTTCAAGCGGTCCACGCCGGATGCAGGAGCGAAGAAGCCCGGCTTGTTTGCCAGGCTGAAGAATGCTTTGGGTGCCACCAAAGACAACCTGGTTGCCAGGATTGAAACGGTGCTGTCTGCGCACCCTGCCATCGACGAAGCCCTTCTGGAGGATCTGGAAGGGGTGCTTCTCGGCGCGGATCTCGGCGTGAAAGCGACGTCCCGGATCATGGACGGCATCAACGAGCTGAGGGAGAAGCAGGCCGTCAGGACGCCCGACGACGTCCGCGCTGCGATC
>JAFNAH010000479.1 GCA_017860075.1 Acidobacteriota bacterium
GGGAACATGCCTTCCGGCCTTGCAGGTGCGGTCTTGTCTGCCTGCCCGGCCCGGGTGTCGACGGGTTTCGCTGCCGGTGCCGAGGCACCGGGCTGCGGCTCAGGGACAGGCTGCTGAGCCTGTCCGAGGGACCAGGCCGCGGCGAACAATGCGAGAGCGATCAACGGCATCCAGTTGCGGAATCTCACAGCTCGTATACTCCTCCGGGATCCGAAAGAACCTAAGGTTAGCACGTCCGTTTCTCATTTCATAATCGCTGATGCCGCGGAGATGCCGCGGAAAAGCGGCGGGATTTGCGTTGATATCGGCGCGGCTTTGGGATATTCCTGGCCCTCCCGGGCCGGAGGCCTCACCGATGGGATTCAACTGGATCGACGGGTTGATCGTAGTCGCGTACCTGATCGCCATCACGCTTTTCGGCATTCACTTTCGCCGGAAACAGCAGTCCATCCACACGTATTTTCTCGGGGGGAAGACGATCCCCGCGTGGGCGCTTTCACTGTCGATCGTCGCGACGGAAACAAGCACGCTGACGGTCATCGGGACGCCAGGCATCGCTTTCGGGGGCAACCTCTCCTTTCTGCAGCTCGTCCTGGGCGCAGAAGGCGTCCGTGTGCTCGCCATCGCGACCGTCGTGAGCGTTGTCCTGGGCACCGGGGACATCTGGTCGATCCTCATCATTTCAGGGCTCACGCTGATCTACACATTTGAAGGGGGCCTGACCGCGGTGATATGGACGGACGTCGTCCAGCTCTTCATCTACATCAGCGGCACCCTGGTCGCATTTTTCGTAATTCTGGGACTGATCCCCGGTGGCTGGCAGGGTGTGCTGGCGAACGCCGGACAGAAACTGACGATCTGGAATTTCTCCACCGGTCTCACCATACCCTACACGTTCTGGGCTGGAATCATCGGCGGAGCCTTCCTGAACACCGCGAGTCACGGCGTGGATCAGTTGATCGTCCAGCGTCTGCTGGCCGCGAAGAACGAACGCGACAGCAAGGTGGCCCTACTCTCGAGCGGGCTGGTGATCCTGTTCCAGTTCACGCTGTTCCTGATCGTGGGTGTCATGCTGTACAGCTTCTATCAGTACAACCCCCACGAACCCGTGCCCGGCATGCGCGACAGGATCTTCCCCACTTTCGTCGTACAGCATCTCCCGCACGGTGTCTCCGGCCTCATGATTGCCGCGATTCTCGCCGCGGCGATGGCGAACCTGAGCAGCGCCATCAACTCGCTCGCTTCCACGACCGTGGTGGACTTTTATCGCACGTTTGTGACCGGGGGAGTCACCAGCAAGGACGAGCTGCGGCTCTCGCGCTGGATCACAGTCCTCTGGGGTCTCGTGCTGGTCTTCCTCGCGATCCTGTCACGCGGCGTCCAGTCGGTCCTGGAGGCAGGACTCACGATCGCTTCGATCACCTACGGCAGCATGCTGGGCGTATTCCTGCTCGGCGTCCTGACCCGGAGGGCTAACGAACGAGGTTCGATTGTCGGCATGACAGCCGGGTTGCTGTCGATGCTGGCGGTCTGGTATTTCACCTCGATCGCCTTCACCTGGTATGTGCTGATCGGGAGCGTCATCACCTTTTCGGTCGGATACGCCGCCAGTTACATCTACGACCTGCGCGACGAGGCCGCGTGACCGCAGCGCGGGCTTCCATCAGGGAGCATGGGCTTCAGGCGGGTACCGACCGGCGAGCGCGTGTGACAGCCGCCACCTCGGGAGCGAGCAGGAGCACCGCGAACAGGTTCGGGAAGATCTGCAGACCGTTCATCGTGTCGGCGTAGTACCAGACCGTGCTCACCCGGGCAATCGCCCCCACAAGAATCAGGCCGCAGTAAGTCCAGTAGTAGAGCTTCACGACGCGCGAGTGAAAGAGGTATCTGAAGCAGAGCTCGCCGTAGTAGGCCCACCCGACGAGATTCGTGTACCCAAAGAGGAAAGAACTCACGGCAACCATCCAGCCGCCTGCAACCGGGATCCTGCTGTTGAAAGCAGAGGCAACGAGGGCCGTGCTTGTCAGACCGTCGGCCCATTTCCCCGTGACCGTTACGACCAGCGCGGTCATCGTGCACGTGACAAAGGTTATGACGAACACATCCACGGTCGCGATCAATCCCTGCCGGACGGGGTCCCGGCTCTTCGCGGTCCCGTACGCCATGCCCGCTGTTCCCAGACCTGCCTCATTGGCATACAGTCCGCGCGCAGCCCCGAGACGCGCAGACAGAAGCACCGTCGCGCCCGCGAAACCGCCCAGTGCCGCCGTCGGCGTGAATGCGTGCGCGAAGATCAACCCGATCGTGCGTGGTATCACGGTCAGGTTTGCCAGGATTACATATAGAGCGCCACCCACATACAGAAGTATCTTGACCGGCACGAGCTTTTCGGCGAACCGCGCGATACTCCTGATCCCGCCGATGACGACGAGCCAGGCTCCGACAGCAATTCCCAGCCCGGATATCCACCTGGGAATGTGGAACTCAGTATCCAGTACCAGGGCCATTGAATTCGTCTGGGCCAGCGGCCCGGTGGTCATCGCCGCGATGCCTGCCACCAGGGCAAAGATCCACGCCAGGATCCTCGAGTGCGCACCGTCCCTGATGTAGAACATCGGTCCGCCGGCCACGCTTCCGTCTTCCAGCTGCCTCCGGTAGCGAAAGCCGAGGACCGCCTCGCTGTACTTGGTGGCCATCGCCACGAGCCCGCTGGCCCACATCCAGAAGACAGCGCCCGGCCCGCCGGTCGCAATTGCCGTTGCGACTCCGGCGATGTTGCCGTTGCCGATGGCACCGGCAAGCATCGTCATCATCGACTGCAGGGGGGATATTTCCCCGACGGCTCCGGCCTCACCTTTTCGACCCTTTGCCTGCAAAGCGGACTGCCAGCCCGCCTTGAAATGACGCAGATGATAGAGACGAAGTCGCAAGGTCAGGTAGAGTCCGGTTCCCATCAACAGGATGATCGTAAACGGTCCCCAGACAAGCGTGGCAGCTCTTTCCCAGAAGGCGGTCATCGGAAGGACCTGTTCCTTTTCTCGTGCCAACCCGGCATCGTAGAGTCAACCTCGGATCTTCGTCATCGCGGCGATCATGGCAGGAACGATCAACTAACG
>JAFNAH010000480.1 GCA_017860075.1 Acidobacteriota bacterium
CCATGCAAGGTATAGAGGATTTGAACCGCGGATGCAATGTCCTGATTGACGTGCTACTATCCAGCGGACCCGATCTCGGGCGAGTTGCAGGAACACGAAGGAGGCCGCCACCACACCGACATGAAACGAATCCTTGTCATTCTTTCGCTCGCGGCCGCCGTACCGTCGTTCGCACGGCAGCCATTCTATGATCGCACCCACTCCTCCAAGATATTCGGCGAATCGCGCACATACCGCATCTTCCTGCCGACGGACTATGAGGTCAGCGACAAAGCCTATCCCGTCATCTACTACTTCCACGGCCACAGCGATCGATACACTCTGGAACAATACGACAACGGAACAGACACGGTGCCCAAGATCGTTGATTTCGTCTCCGGTCACGACGTCATCGTGGTGTCGGTGGACGGCTACGTCGCGAAGGACTACACCGGATTCTACGGCGGGCGGCCCTGGGATATCGATAGGGGCGGCGGCGACATGGACTTCGGGCTCTACTTCCTCGAGCTGGTCCAGCATATCGACAGCACGTACCGGACGTTTACCGATCGTCGCCACCGTGCCGTTTCCGGCCTGAGCATGGGCGGCTTCATGAGCTTGTACCTGAGCGCGCGCTTCCCGGACGTGATCGGGAGCGCGTCGTCCTTCAATCCCGGACCTGAATTCTACGTCGGCGACAAAGGACGCCGCGTGTTGTGGCGCCCGAAAGATCACGTTTCAAACCACGCTCAGACCATGGTCCGCCTGATCAGGGCCAGCGGGGACTACATCAGCCAGTACCACGAGGAGATGCGCGAAGCCTATGCGCGCGCCGCCGAAGTTGATTTCGAGTACCGCCAGGACGAGTACCACAGACACTGGGCCACCTCGATCGCAGAATCGTTTTCCTTTCACATGCGGGCCTTCGAAAACCCGCGGCTGAACAACATCCCGGAAGTATGGAGCCACGCGGACGCTTACAGCAGTTTCGAAGTCCGGGGATACAAGGTCGGGGCGCCGGGGAATGATGCCGGCATCACCTATCTCGCCGATGTCAGGCAGGGAGGGTTCCGGATCACCACGCGGCGCTGGGCACCGGACGGACCGCCAGTCTCCGGGCGCCGGCTGACGATCACCACGGCGCCGATATACAAGGCCGGGGCTGAATACACGATCCTGGACCTGGGCCTTGCGTCCGGCAGCCTGTCCAGGAGCGTCGTCACAGCGGACAGCTCCGGCCGCCTCACGTTGAATGTAGACGGGTCCGGGCACGAAATCAGTTTTGCCGGGCCTGGCACGGGAGCGCAACCGCCCGTCCTGCTTCCCCTGACTGCCAGCGACCTCCTTCGCCTCCCGCCCGCGAGGGAGCTGAAGCTGCCGGTTCGTCTCTACAACCCGCGGGGCGCCGCGATGGAAAACGTGAAGGTAGTGATGGAGAGTGACTACCCGACGGTCAGGCTGATCCAGAGCTCGGCGGAGATACCAAGCCTCCAGCCCGGAGGCATCGCGGATCTTTCTGACCGGTTCCGCGTGGTCCTCACTGCCGGTGCCGGCTACTTCTCACCCGCCCGGCTGCGTCTGCGAATGACGTACGATGGATGGTACGAGCAGACCGTCGACATCGATGCGCTCGTCGTTCCTGAGATCCTGCCGGAACCGGACGCCGTGGAAGTGCTGGACGGACGCACATTCACCTTCAAAGTCTTCCGCCAGCGGGGGAACCAGGGCGGCGGCGACGTGATCGACAGGACGGTCACCGAGGGCAGGGGAAACGGCAACGGCATCCTGGAGCCGGGCGAAGAGGCGACGGTCTGGGTGCGGCTGGTGCAGGGGATGGATGCGTTCGACAAGAACACATGGCATCGCTGCAAGGTGTACGCGGAATCACCCTGGGTCACGGAAGTCGCAGACATCGAGGACGAAAAGCAGCGCGAGTGGACAAGTGCCCGCGAAAGGACAAGCCTGCTTCGACTCTCGGATGCGGTCCCGCACGGAACGGAAATTCCTGTACTGCTGAGCAGCGAGTCGTGGAGCTTTCACTTCACTCCCGATGTGCGCTATGGCACGTTGCCGTTGTACCAGGCATTCCAGCTGCACACGCGCCATCTGCACAAATATCAGTTGCGTGTTCCGTGAATGAAATCAGGCTAAGATCGCGTGCGGCGGGCTTCCTCCCGTGTCGCCGTGAGGCGCGTCACACCTTGCCACGACGTGCTGCGCGTCGGAGAAGGTGTGAATGAATGGTTCGGACCCGTTGTGCCGGCCGTTCCGGCCTCGATTCTGTTTTTCGCACGTAACCACGCGCTCACGCGCGTGGTTACTCCCTGCCGGCGCTTCGCGCCTGGTTTGCTTGCCCAACCGATCGAAGCACAAGGTACCCAATCATTTCGAGACCAGCCTCGAAGAGGCGGCAGTGAGTAGGCACGGCCGTGAGGCCGGGATGAAGAACGGCCAAATCCTTCGAGCGCCGAAGGCGCTGCACCGCAGTGACACAGGAATACGCGATGATCACGATTTCTTCACAGATTCGGAGACCCGCCGTGCGGCGACTCGAGCGAAGGCGCTCCACACGAGATGGTACGAGACGGTCAAACAAACCCAAGCTACCAACGGAGCTTCTGCAAAGCCGTGAGATAGGTCAAGCAGACGAGTCATGATCCCGCACGACTACCACATGCACACCCGCTTTTCGGCCGACAGCAAGGCCGCCATGTCCGATATGTGTGCGGCTGCCGTGGCGCGAGGAATTCCCGAAATCGGCTTCACCGAGCACTATGACCTCCAC
>JAFNAH010000481.1 GCA_017860075.1 Acidobacteriota bacterium
ATCTTGATGTAGGCGGTGTATGCGGGCGTGGCGATCGTGCGCGGCGTATTCTCGTCATAAAGATAGAGGTCCGCGTCACTCCGGCCGAACGTGGCCGGCGGGCTTACGGCTTCGCCCGCCGCAGCACGCGTGATATCGAGTACCTGGTTGGTACCCAGGATGGCATCGACCTCCGGCAACTCCGACTTGATTTCCCCGGGGTACCTTTCGGCAAGACAACCGGTCACGATCAGGCGTTTCAGCGCGCCCGACCGCTTGAGTCCCGCGGCCTCGAGTATGGTATCGATCGATTCCTGTTTTGAGTCCCGGATGAAGCTGCAGGTGTTTACGACGATAATCTCAGCTTCAGACCGGTCTGTCGTGAGGACATGACCCTCTTTCTGCAGCAGGCCTGCCATGACCTCACTGTCCACGAGGTTCTTGGGACATCCCAGGCTGATGAAACCTATTTTTGCCACAAACTCACCCTGTGCCGCCGTGCGATCCCGGTCTCCGGCCCGATCCTCTGAACCTCTGCCGCTCCGC
Source organism: Acidobacteriota bacterium (assembly GCA_017860075.1). Classification (GTDB taxonomy): domain Bacteria; phylum Acidobacteriota; class UBA6911; order UBA6911; family UBA6911; genus JACADW01. The sequence goes on from JAFNAH010000481.1 coordinate 526, forward strand.
CCAGCTGTGGGTTCTGCGGACAACCGTCGCCGTCGGGATCGGATTCGGGGTCGCGATCGATATCGCCATTCCAAACCACAACAGGCCCCCTGACCCGGAATTGAGACCACCCCGGCGTCGATACCGGTATCGACTTCGATTCCGACCCCGATCCCGAGGGCGGCTTCGAGCCGCCGCTCTGTACGGGACAGATCAGAGCCACGCCAAATCGCATATTTGGACGCAAAATGGTAGGCCCTCCGGGGCCTCCGTTCAAGCGGCAAGAGCACCGGGGTGATGAGCCGTCAGCTTTCCGGGCATCCGTTTCCCGTCGCCTGGAAGCCCCCCGGTCTCTTACCGGCAGCAACGCAGCCTGCCTTGAATCCGCACCCACTCCTCCAGCACGTAATTCAACGTGTTGGCATCTGCCTGGTCGGCCTCCTCCATATCCAGAGTCCCCGTGAGCCTGGCCAGCTTGCGGAGGGCGGGATTCTCCCGGATCTTACCGGTGGCCCCCTCGAATATCCTGCCATTCTCGAGATTGGAGAAATCGGCCTGATACGGTCCGTGCAATTGCGACCTGTCCTGCACCAGCCCGGTAAAGAGCAGGGGGGCGGTGGCAGTCATGAGGTTGTTGGACTCCAGACCGAGAAGCGCTTCAATTGTACGTACGGCACTTGCAGTGGTCAGGAAACGTGAATCGATCTCGGGTCGGCGGCTGTTGCCCTTGTTGTACCTGGAAATGAACAGCATGAGGCTCCGATGTGAATCCACGTGGTCGCAGCCGGCCTGCGCGTCATCCTCGAGCACGATGATCGCAGTGTTTCCCCAGTAGTACTCGTTGCTCGAGATGGCCTCGACAAGCATTCCGAGCGCCAGATCGTTGTCGGCCACGCTCGCATCCGGGGTAGGCCCTCCCGGGGCCACGCCTCGTGTATGGTCAGCGCCGAACCGGACGATGCTGAAAGCCGGCAGTTCATCCTTCCCGGTCTCCTGCTGCTGCCGAACGATCCGGTCGAAGTCCCTCTTCCAGATCACGAAACGGAGCACATCAGGGTGAAGCTGCTCGAAGTCCGGAAATAGCGGCTGATAGGCGTTCTTGAACGCGGTCTTGGTGGCGATCGTGCCACCGATCAGCCGCCCGTTCTTGTCCAGCAGCCCAAACAGCGGCACGGACCAGGGATATGGGCTGACTTCACCGATGCGCGGGTGGACCAGATAGGGCGGAAGCTTGTCGCCCTTCCGCAACCGCTTCAACGGCAGCGGCGGGTTGGAGCAGAATTCGCCGTACATCCGAATCGATTTCCCGGCGGCGAGCACGCTGTCCCAGATGTACCCTCCCTGCGGCGTGTCGACGTCGGACTGATCGTGCTCGACCGGGATGATGTCGTTGTTTCGGCCTTCCGAATCGTATGTGAAATTGCTTGTCGAGTAGTTGATCTGCCATTGCTGTTCGTTCCAGCCGGTGTTGATGCCGGCCATGCTCCAGGTATGGCCGTTGAAGCTCACCTCGGCACTGTCGAAAAAGTTGTCATAGATTCCGAACTCCCGCGCCAGCTTGTGATGGTTCGGGGTGAACTCCTCCCCGAAATACAGGCAGGTATCGTCAGCTCTGGATTCCTTCAGATCACCGAAAATCTGGTCGTAGGTCCGGTTTTCCTTGATGACGTAAATCACGTGCCTGAACGGGTTGAATTCAAGCGATTTCCCGGCGGCGGCAAGGGACTGCGGATCCAGCTGTGCGTTCCTCTTTGTCGCGGTCGTGTACCTGTCGATTTCATCCAGGGCCTGGTCGAACGGGATTTCGTGCAGCGATCCCTTGAGCAGGGTGGGGCCGTACGGCCCCGGCTGCTGTCCGGGAGGAAATGGCCGGTTAGGTCGATTGGTTCCTGTCCCTCTCCCTTTTCCGCTCGTCAGGTAGAGGGTCTTCCCGTCGAGGCTCGCCTCCATGGTGTGCGGATACCAGAGAGTGGGAAGGAATCCCCTCAACTCATGTCTGGGCACGCCGCCCGCAGACTCGACCTGCATCACCGCGACTGCGTTGAACAGGCCGAGGCTGATCAGAAGCGTCTTCCCATCAGGAGCAAAGGTGAGGTGGTTCGGCCCCACGCCGAGTATCTTCATGTCGCGCATCTCGCCCGGTCGGACATCGATGTCGGCGATCACCTGGCGATACGTGGCCGAGGACGGCTGGTTATCGATGACCGTGACCAGATCGCTGTTTTCCACCGCCACATAGACCGCACTTCCGGAAGGGTTC
>JAFNAH010000482.1 GCA_017860075.1 Acidobacteriota bacterium
TCATTCCGCCGCGCCCTGGACCTGGCACCCACGGATCCCGATGTCATGAAGGGTTACGTGGAGACTACGGTTCAGCTTGGGAACGTGAACCTCGCGATCGAGCAGCTCGGCCGGGCGTTGCAGGTGGCACCTGATGACGTGCCGCTGCGTCAGTTGCTGGGCAGAACCTACCTCTCTTCGGGTGACCCGCGCAGCGCTGCGGAGGCCTTCATGGCCGTCCTGGCGCGCGACGAATCTCAATTCCGGGACTTTCTGTCGCTGGGAAAGGCTTTTCTCGCCTCTGGAGATGTCGACGCAGCCGCGCGCAGCCTGGATCCGGTCATCTCAACGTTGATCAGCCGGCGCTCCACCGACCAGGCAGTCGATGTCTACAACATGATTCTGGACGGGCACCCCGACCACGAACCCACGCTGACCCGCCTGGCCGACATATATTCAGCCACAAATAACCACTTCCGCTACACCGAAGTCCTGGACAGCCTGATCGACATCGAGCTGCGGAGAGGGAATCCGACCGGCGCCATCGGCTTTCTCGAAAAGGTCCTTCAAATCAACCCGCGCTCCGAGACGCACCTCAAGCTGCACCAGGAAGCGTTCGCGCAGGCCTACCCGGAGACTCCTTACGAACCGCCCAGCTTCGCGGTCGAAACCCCCGTGGATCCGACTACTGCATTCGCCATGACTGTCAGCCCGGAGACTCCCGCGGCTGAGGAAGAACAGGCAGACGCCCGCTTTGTCGAGATCGACCTGCTTCTGAACTACGGCATGAAAGCCAGGGCCTTGGAGCGCTTGCAGGCGCTGGAGGACCAGGACCCGGGAGGCAAGGAAGTCCGGCTGAGGCTGCTTTCGCTTTACAGGGAGGCACGGCGGAACCGGGACGCTGCCGAGCAGTGCGTGCTGCTCGCCGCTATACACCGGAGAGCCAAGGACGAAGACTCGGCCCAGGAGTACATAGCCGAGGCTCGGAAGCTGGCGCCCGACTGGGTGGTGCCGGGTTTCGATATAACGGACTTCGCCCGCTCACGTCGCGTGCCGATCGACAGGCGGAAGCCCCAGGAGGCTGCGACCACGCTCACTTCCGAGGATGATACTCTCGAGATTGACCTGTCCGAGGATATCTCAGAGGTCTTTTTCAAGGATTCGGCCAGCCACCCTCCGGCCGGTCCGGCTGCGCCGGCTGCCGCGGCCGGAATCGCCGAAGAGTACTCTCCTGCCGCTGCACCACGCGCGCCGGCAGCCGAGTCGCTCAGCGACAAGCTGCAGGAGGTGGACTTCTACCTGCGCCTGGGTTTCCACGATGAAGCACGGGCCAAACTGGATGAAATCGCCGCAGCCAGCCCCGGCCATCCCGAACTCGAATCGCGCTATCGCCAGCTCTCCGAGGTAAGCACGCAACCTGCCCAGCCTGAGGCCATCGTCACACCCGAGGAGCCTGCTTCCTCCCCTGCCTCTAGAGGGGAGGTCGAGGGGAACGCGGCAGACCTCGATGCCGTCGTAAACCGTTTCGTGGAAGAATATTTCCTGGCCCCACCTCCGGCGCAGCAGGCGATACCTGCTCCACCGCCCGCGCCTCCTGCTCCACCACCGGCGCAGGTTGCGCATGGAGCGGACCGAAAGGCGCGCGTCAACGAGATGTTCGCGGATGTGATCGAAGAAGTGAACACTCTCGAAGATGATGAGACGACGAAAGAGACCTTCGACGTTCATTTCGGTCTCGGAGTGGCATACAAGGAAATGAACCTCGTGGACGAGGCGATCAAGGAATTCGAAACCGCTGTCAAGTCGCTGGATCCGGCGAGACATGCGCGCCAAATCGTGCAGTGTTCCGGAATGCTCAGCAGCTGCTTCCTGGGGAAAGGGATGGCGCGCTCCGCCCTCCGGTGGTGCCAGACGGGCCTTGGCCTCTCCGACATTTCTCCCCACGAGAAGATGGCTCTTAGGTATGATATGGGGGTTGCTCATTCGCTGGCCGGAGACTCGGAGAAGGCTCTCGAGTGCTTCGGGGAGTTGTTTGATATTGATCCCACATACAGAGATGTCGCGCAGAAGATCGACAGCCTGAAGAGCACTTCCCAGAGCCATGGTCCATAGTATCCCCCCCCATCCACAGGACTTCGCGCTGGGAACCAGGGCGAAGGCGCGCTTTGGATCCGGGTGGTTTTGGCAAGTCGTTTACATTCTCTATTGCCTCGAAGTTGGAATCTTCCTGCTGTTCCTTCCGTGGATGAACCTCTGGGACACCAACTACATCGTCTACCTCTACCCCAAACTGCGATCTATCGTCGCCAATCCTTACCTCAAGGGCGGGGTCGTCGGGCTTGGGATTGTCAACATCCTCATTGGACTCCAGGGAATTGCACAGTTCAAGAAAGGTTCGGACGACCGCGTTTCCCGCTAGGCGGCCGCTCTATTACTACGTGACCGACAGACGCCTGCTTCGCCCGCAGGATCTTCGGTCGCGTGTTCGCGGACTGATCCGCTGGGGCATCGATTTCATCCAGATACGGGAGAAGCATCTCGATGATCGCGACCTGTTCCTGCTTGCCAGGAACGTTGTCGCCGATGCGCGGTCGACTGACTGCCGTGTCCTCGTGAACGGAAGAGCGGACGTGGCGCTTGCGGCCGGGGCACATGGCGTCCACCTGCCCTCGAGCGGCCTGCGCCCCGGCGATCTCAGGCCCTGGCTGCCCGACGGGTTTCTGGTCGGCGTTTCCGTGCATTCGGAGGATGAAGCCGTCCGCGCCTGGACGTC
>JAFNAH010000483.1 GCA_017860075.1 Acidobacteriota bacterium
ATCATGCCTGTCCGGTAGAAACAAAGATTAATCGTGACTGCCCAGGTAGGCATCACGATGCTGCCACCAAAATGGTAATACTCTATCCCCCGCCCTTCCGAGCACAAGCGATAAAAGAAGTTCGTTTGGGCTGGACTCGTTCCCCGTCATCCCGTAGCGTATGAACCATGACGCGCATCATGGTGGTGCAAGGACGGGAACTGAGTACCGAGGATATCGGGCTGATCCGAGGGCTTCTCGTTGATCATTCCCAGTGGGGCCGGACCCGACTGAGCGAGGAACTTTGCCGTCGCTGGAACTGGCGTAATGCACAGGGCCGCCCCAAGGATATGGCAGCACGCACCCTCCTGCTGAAACTGGAGCGATCCGGCCACATCCGATTGCCTCCGCGTCAACGCCCGTCGTCCAACGCTTTCCGCAATCGGTGCGTGCCCGCGGTGGCGGAGACGACCGAGCCGATTGGCGGCGCGTTGCGCGACCTGCGGCCGCTGAGGGTGTGGGTCGTCGCGCCGGGATCGGAGGCTCTGCGGCTTTTCAACGGACTGCTCGCCCGCTATCACGATCTGGGGCATCGCAACACCGTGGGCGAGAACCTCCGTTATCTGATCCGCGACCGTAGGGGCCGGCCGGTGGCTTGCGCGCTGTTCGGTTCGGCGGCATGGACGTGCGCGGACCGCGACGCCTTCCTCGGTTGGGATCGCGCCACCCGCGAACGCAACCTGCAAAGGCTGACCAACAATACCCGCTTCCTCGTGCTGCCCTGGGTCGTGGTTCCGCATCTGGCGAGTCACGTGTTGGGGCTGATCGCCCACCGGATTCGGGCCGACTGGCAGGCGAAATACGGACATCCGGTCCATGCGCTGGAGACCTTCGTGGATCGGGACCGTTTCAAAGGAACCTGCTACCAGGCGGCCAACTGGCTGCGGCTCGGGGTAACCCGGGGGCGGACCCGCAACGACCGCGAGCACTGCATCCGCGCCGCAGTCAAGGACGTGTATCTCTATCCGCTCGTCGCGGACTTCCGGCGGGAGTTGTGCGCACCCGCCTGCTCCCGAACCGAAGGGAGGGCGGGCAGGTGCTGACGCACGAAGAGGCGGAGGCCATCTACGACGCCGGCAAGGAAACCGTCGTGCACGTCCTGCTGGACATGGACCGACGGATCCACGCGCTGGAGCAACGCGTCGAGGACTTGCAAACGCAAGTCCACCAACTCCAGGATCAACTGGCCAAGAATTCACGCAACAGCAGCAAACCCCCTTCGACCGATGGGTTCAAGAAACCCGAACCCAAGAGCCTGCGGGAAAAGAGCACACGCCTCTCGGGCGGTCAGCTCGGACATACGGGTCGGACGCTCACGAGGGTCGCGATGCCTAATCGGACTGAGCGGCACCGGGTTGAACGCTGCGCGTGTTGCGGCCGATCTCTGGCGCATCGACCGCCCGATGGCCTCGAGAAACGACAGGTCCACGATCTGCCGCCCCTGCGGCTGACCGTCACCGAGCATCAGTCCGAAATCAAGTTTTGCGCCTGCGGCCACACGAACAAAGCGGCGTTCCCCGAGGGGGTCAACGCCCCGGTGCAATATGGCCCCGGCGTCAAGGCCGCAGCCGTGTACCTGAAGAACTATCAGTTCCTGCCTTACGAGCGCACCTGCGAATTGCTGGGCGACTTTTTCGGTTGCCCGATGAGTGAGGGCACGCTGGCCAACCTCATCGGCGAATGCCATGCGCGACTTGAGGCACCCGTCCAACAGATCAAGGCGCAGATCGCGCAAGCCCCGGTCGCGCAATTCGATGAGAGTGGCTCGCGGGTGGAGAAGAAACTCTGGTGGCTGCATGCGGCCTCGACCTCAACGGCCACCTATTATGACATCCATCCCAAACGCGGCTCGGAAGCCATCGATGAGATCGGCATCCTGCCCACCTTCATCGGACGGGCGATTCACGACTTCTGGAAGCCGTACTTTGGTTACGAGTGCTCCCACGGCCTGTGTAACGCGCATCATCTGCGTGAACTCATCTTCGTGCACGAGCAGCACCGGCAGGTCTGGGCCGACGCGATGATCGACTGCCTGCTGGACATCAAGGCGGCGGTCGTCCAAGCCCGCCCAACCACCGACCTTCTGACGAGAGCCCAAATCCAAGACTTCGAAGTCCGCTATCAAAGCATCCTTGACCAGGGTTACGCGCAGAACCCCTTATCGCCCGCCCCGGCCGGAAAGAAGAAACGCGGGCGGCGGAAGAAGACCCAACCCAGGAACCTGCTCGAACGGCTCGATCAACACCGAAGGGAAGTCCTGGCCTTCATGTACGACTTCAACGTCCCCTTCGATAACAACCTCGCCGAACGGGACATTCGCATGATGAAAGTGCAACAGAAGATCTCCGGCATGTTCCGCAGCGAAGAGGGGGCCAAAGCCTTCTGCCGCATCCGCAGTTACATCTCTACGGCTCGCAAAAACACGATGGGTGCGCTAGACGCCATCACCCGCATATTCACCGGCGACCCGTTCGTGCCGATCCCCAACACCTCGTAGTCGCATCGGCGGCACGGCGCGCCTCTCACGCTACCCAGATGCCCACCGCCCCTGGAAATCTTGTTCATCCTGTGAATTTTGTCAGAAATCGACCTGAGCAGTCACAGAGCAAGAACACTTCCCGCGCCCGGAAGGGGCCGACATGCAGCGTACGGACGGGGCGGGTGCGTGTTTTGCGGACCGTTAGCTTGGCGCCACAGCCCCGGCGGGCATGC
>JAFNAH010000058.1 GCA_017860075.1 Acidobacteriota bacterium
GGAAGAGGACCGGAAGGCCGTTGCGATCGACTTCTACAACAACGATATCCATATGTCCGGCGACGACTTCATCGAGACCGACGGCGGCGTCCATAACATCCGCATCATGCGTAACCGTGGGGTGAACTCCGCGCACGCAGGTCTGAGCGCACAGCCTGTTTTCGGCGGGCCGGCCTATTTCATCCGTAATGTTCTCTACAACGTCGCGAGCGGAGTCGCATTCAAGTTTATGGCCAAGCCTGCGGGTATGTTCGTCTATCACAATACGGTAATCAGCGAGCACCTCGTTCGTGACCCGCATTCCAACACGCATTTCCGAAACAACCTGCTACTGGGGAGCGATACGCCGGGCCGCGGGATCGCTGCCTTTGCCAATGCGACGGCCTACTCCAGCTACGACTACGACGCTTACAGACCGAACCGGCGGGCCGAGGCTCAGTACGCCTGGTTCGCCCCTGCATCGCCTCGCGCGCGCGAGTACTCCCCGGGCGCGTCGGATTGGCAAATCTTCGGGACGCTGGAAGAGCTGTCCGCGGCCACAGGCCAGGAAGCTCACGGGGTGGAGGTGGACTACGACATTTTCGAGGACCTGCGAGGGCCTGTTGCAGGCCAGCGGCACGCCGTCTACCACGCAGTCGACTTGGATTTCCGGCTGAAGACGGGCGCCAAGGCAGTGGATGCCGGTGTTCGCCTTCCGACAGTGAACGACGATTTTGCGGGTGCGGCGCCCGACCTCGGCGCCCTGGAAGCCGGCCGTCCGCAACCGCACTACGGACCGCGCCGGCACCTGGGCCAGCCCTTCTACCGCTGACGGAAAATTGGAATTTCAGGGTCAGACCCTGAAAATACAATTACGGCGTCTCGCTGGAGGCGGCTTTCAGTTCCCCCTTCTCCAGGTGCCTGACCTCGGTCGCGTAACTCGCTGCATGAGGGTCATGCGTTACCATCACGATCGTCTTTCCGAACTCGCGGTTCAACCGCGACAGCAGCATCAGGACTTCCTGCGCTGCCTCCGCGTCCAGGTTGCCGGTTGGCTCGTCAGCAAGAATGATATCCGGGTCGGTCACGATTGCCCGGGCAATCGCCACCCGCTGTTCCTGACCGCCCGACAGCTGGCCGGGGAGGTGATCCGCGTGATCTGCCAATCCAACCAGCTCAAGGGCGGTAAGGGCGTGCTCCCAGCGCTCCCTGTGGCTGAGATCCGTCAGCTTCAGCGGCAATTCCACGTTTTCGAGCGCACTCAGGACCGGAATCAGGTTGAATGATTGGAAGATGAACCCTATATGACGATTTCGCCACTGTGCGATCGCTCGGTTGCTCAATGCCCTCAGGTCTTCTCCCAGCACTCTGATCTCGCCGCGTGTCGGACGATCCATCGCAGCGATCAGATGAAGGAGCGTCGATTTCCCCGAGCCGGAAGGCCCCATGAGGGTGAAGAACGCGCCGGCTTCTATGCTGATGTCGATTTCGTGTAATGCGAGGATATGAAAGTTCGCGCGAACGAACTCCTTTACGAGTTTGCGTGTCGCGATCACCGGCGTGTTCATCTGTTTCCGCCCTCCTCATCGCGCCCAGCCACCATTTCCCGAAAGGCCACCGACGCATTCATGTCAGGCCGGAGGAACTGGTCCGGTTTCTCAATTCTGACCTTCACTTGCACGGTTGCCTTCTGCCGATTTGCCTCCGGTGACATCTCGCAGATGTGGCCCGCGTATTTGCGGTCGGGATATGCATCAGTCGTGACGATCGCCGGCTCATTGGGCCGCAGCCTGGCAAAGTCGCTCTGGTTGATGTCCACTTCCACTTCGAGGTCGTTCAGGTCCGCAAGCGAAACTACATAGCCCTTCGCGCCCCTGTCTCCGACGAATCCGGTCGTTACGAACTCGCCCTTCTCGACGTTGCGCTCGAGGATCGTGCCGCTGACCGGCGCGCGGATGATTGTGTTTTCCTGTTGCGCTAGCGCATATTCGAGCGCGCCGCGGGCCTGCTTTACCTGAGCACGGGCGGCGTCGACCTCCTCCTTGCGTGGCCCCAGCCGGGCGAGTTCGTACGTCCGCTCGAGGGCCGCCACCCTGCCTGCCTGGCTGTCGTATTTCCCTCTTGCATCATCGAGCGCCTGCCTGGACACGATCCCGTCATGGGCCAGTTGTTTCCACCGGTCCAGACTCACGCGATAGTTTTCGAGATCGGCCTTTGCGGAGTCGACATCAGCTTCCGCTTTGGCGATCTCCTCGGGGCGCGATCCGTGTTCCAAGGCGGCAAGCTTCGCCTCGAGGGTTTCCAGGTACCCCTCGGCCTGCAGTACCTGCGCGCGATACTCGTCGTCTTCGAGACGCACCAGCGGCTGCCCCTGCCGCACGCAGTCTCCTTTTTCGACGCCGATCCATGCAACCTTCCCGATCACTTTGGAGGCCACTTCGATCTTGTGTGCGGCGATGACGTATCCCGTCGCATTGAGAGCCCCCTCCCCGATGGGGGGCTGGACTGGATGCGTAACAGGTTGAGGCGGGAGCTCCGCCCTCGACAACCTTTTGACCCGGCCGCGGTAAACGAGACCGCCCGCACCGAGCATCATGATCACCACGGTGATCACGACCATCGGCGCACGGACACGGGACTGAGACACCGGCTTCCGTGCACGGTCGATACGAAGTCTTTCCAGGTCGACTGTCATGGCATTAGAACTCCCGCAATGCGGCCAGGATCTCCTTCCGAGCCGCCATCCACGCCGGTAATAGTCCGCCTGCCAATCCCACCAATGCTGAATAGACGATCCCGATGAGCAGCACTCGCGGGCCGACACGGAAATTCACCGCGACGTCGCTCATCGTCGCCATGTTCCCGACGGCCGTACCGATCCCATTGAGCGGAAGAACCAGCACGCACGCGAGGATCCCTCCAGCGAGAGCTAGCAGAACGGACTCCAACAGGAAGCCGAGCAGGATACTCCCCTGGGAAAACCCGAGCACGCGCAGCGTCCCGATCTCTCTCGTCCGGCGGTCGACTGCCGCATACATTGTGTTCATCGCCGTAAAGCCGCTGCCGATCGCCATGATCACCGAGACGAAAATCCCCAGTATCCGGATAGGGTTGCCCGCCACTGCCTGGCGCGCGTAATATCCCCTTTCGGTCTGCGCGAATGCGTTCAGGCGCTTGTCGTCGTTCAGCGAGTCGATGAGTGGCGGGACCGTGGTCGCGTCGCGCGCCCGAAGCAGCACGGAGCTGAGTTGCTGGGGCCGATTGAAATCCGAGCTCACCTGGTTCAAGTCGCCGAAGATCTCGTTGTTCACAGCAGACCGCCCGCCGTCCATGATGCCCACGACCTTCCACTCGCGTTTTCCGAACCGTACGATGCCGCCCGTGTGCATGCCCGGGCAGCGACGGGCGATTGCCCGGCCCACCACGACCTCGCGGTGACCCGACTCGAACCACCGGCCATCGTGCAACCGTATGTCCCGGAGGTCGATCCCGACCGGCAGCAGGCCTCGTACCGTGACGTTCATGCCGCGAGGATTATCCTCAGCCGGCAATCGCACGGTCGTGACGATTTCGAGCGAAGCCATCGGCCAACCGCTCCGCGGCGACCGGGTGATCCCCGGCTTGAACAGCAGGTCCTGGAAGGTTTCGCGCGTCATCGCGCTGCTCAGTTCCGACATCGAGCCTTTGCGCAGGACAATCAGGTTCAGCTGGTTGCCGGTCGATTCGAAGGTGGTCTGGAGGCCGTTGACTAGCGCCAGAGACGCGAGCAGAACAGCGACGGGCAGCGCCACTCCCGCTGATGTCATTAGTGCGGTAATGCGCCTCACTGCGAGGCTGCGGATGTTGTACACCAACGGAAGACGCATGTTGATCTCCCTAGCCCGTGTGACGCAGCGCATCGAGAATGTTCATCCGGGAGGCCTGCCACGCAGGCAATGCCGAGCTGCCTACTCCAAGAGCGACCGCCGCGGCGCAGCTCGCGAGCGCGACCTCTGCCGTGATTCGCAGGTTCAGCGCCGCATACGCGGTCCCGCTGCTCTGGACCATGACGCACAGAATCTCGGCAAGCCCCAGCCCGATTGCTCCGCCGGCCAGCGCGAGGCAGGTCGACTCGGCGATTGTCAATGCAACGAGGGTCCCCGGCCTGAAGCCGAGTGTCTTCATGATCCCCACCTCGCGTATTCGCTCGCGGACTGCCATCGAGATGGTATTCGCACACACCAAAAGGACCGTGAACCCGAGTGCTCCGCAGATCGAGGAGAGGAATAGCTTCAGGTTGCCGAGGAACGACAGAAAGCTCAGCTGCCACGCCCGCTCGGTCACCGTCTCTGTCGGCGCCGTCGAGTTCTCGAATTCCTTGTCGATCGCGTCGGCAACCGGGATCACGGCGTCCAGGCTCTTCACCTGCACGATGAACACGCCCACTTGATCCGGCCCTGCATCCTCGGCTTTCAGGAGCTCGCGGAGGTATTCATAGTTGAAGTACAGGATCTCGTCGTTGTTCGGATCATCGTAGATCCCTGCAATTGTCAGTTCGAGGGTTACCGGAAAGATATCCCCCAGCAGTGTGACCCTGTCGCCCGGCTTCCAGGCGAAGCGAGCCGCCAGCTTGCGCCCCGCGATGCAGCCCGTCCGTTCCTGCTGGAACCTGGCTCTATGCCCGGCGGGGATCCTGAGCTCACTCCGGATCCCGAAAAGTCGGGCCGGCTCGACTGCAAACCGCGCGAAGAAATTCCGCGGATCGCGGGCATCCTTGTAGGTCCCGCCGAACCACTGCCACACCATCGCGTCGGCCACACCCGGAATCTGCCGAATCCTTGCTTCGAACGAGACCGGCATGGGCTGGGTAATCGAGACCTTGTGGTGCGTCATGAGGCGGAGAGCCTCAGCCGGGCTCGCCTCCGGCTCTCCGAACAGTGCAAGGTAGGCAGCACCGAGTACGGCCAGCAGACAGAGTGAGATGGCAATGCTCGCGACAGTCAGTGCGCTCCGGCGACGATTGCGAAGAGCGTTTGCCGCTATCAGGGACGCGTATCGCACCATCTGCACCTCCATGCTTCAGGTCGCTTCTCTGTCACGAGCCGAATGTGCCGCCTCACCTCCTCGTTTGTCCAATGGAGTGATTCTGAATTGTTTCTGACGCTGCATCCCACCCTTTTTCAGCGAATTGCCGTCGGGAATGACTTCCCATAGATGCTAAACTGAGAGACTCAAGAGGGTGAGTCATTGGCTTCTCCGCCTCCTGCCATTTACCGTTTCGGGCTTTTTGAGGTCAATCCGCATTCCGGCGAGGTTCGCAAGGCCGGTGTCCGGATCAAGCTCCAGGACCAGCCTCTTCAGATACTCCTCAAGCTGCTGGAGCAGGCCGGAGATGTCGTAAGCCGGGAGGAGCTTCGAACTGCCCTGTGGAAGGATGACACCTTTGTCGACTTCGATGCCGGACTCAATACGGCGATCAGGCGCCTCCGCGACACCCTGGGGGATTCCGCTGATGGCCCCACGCTCATTGAGACCGTCCCGCGGCGCGGCTACCGGTTCATAGCGCCGGTGGAAAAAACTGCAGTTCCGGACCGCCCCGAGTCACGTCCAGTAATGGCCACCCACGCGTGGCATCAATACAAGCGGTCGGCGTGGCTTTCAATCGGCGTCCTGCTCGCCGCGATTGCGATCTACGCCCATCTGAAAACCAAGTCCTCCCCGCTGGTCGACCGTCCCCTGCGCTTTGCGCAACTGACGAGCGACGGTCTTGCGAAATCCGGTCGCCTGCTGTCGGACGGTACGCGAATCTACTTCTCGGAGCTGACACCGGGGAGGCAGATGCTGGTCCAGGTAGCAAGCGTCGGCGGAGAAGTCATTCCGATTCCCACCGTGCTGGAGAATCCCCGTCCGCTCGACCTCTCCTCGGACGGCGCCCAGATCCTGGTGGTGACGGGCGAAGGGGAGGAACCGCTGCCGTTGTGGATGGTGCCGGTCGCGGGAGGGTCTCCCCGTCGCGTTGGCGGCATCCTTGCCCACGACGCAGGCTGGTGTCCCGACGCGGAGCGCCTTGTCTACGCCTCCGGCCACGACATCTTCCTTGTCCGGACAGACGGGTCACGATCGCAGAGGCTGGTCACAGTGGCTGGCATCCCGGGCGGTCTGAGGTGGTCTCCGGACGGCAGGAAGCTGCGTTTTGACTTGTGGGAGCCTGCTCCTGCCTCCATTTCCCTGTGGGAAGTGGCTGCGGATGGCACCGACCTGCATCCCCTTCTACCGAAGTCGCCGGGTCTGGGCTCTTCTTGTTGCGGCACCTGGAACCACACCACGGGCACCTACTTTTTTCAGGTATTTTCCCAGGCTCGAACCGACCTGTGGGCCATGCCAGGAGGGTACCGCTGGTGGCCCTGGGCATCTGCCCTGCCGGCCCGGCTGACATCGGGTCCGATGAATTTCTCGGCACCAGCGGTCAATCCCGTAGACGACAGGGAGTTGTTTGTCATCGGAACGCTGCCAAGAGCTGAACTGGTACGCTACGACTCGTCAACTGGTCAGTTCCTGCCCTATCTGGCCGGGATTTCCGCGGAGGGAGTGGACTTCACCAGGAACGGACTGTGGGCCGCTTACACTTCTTATCCTGACGGAGCCTTGTGGCGCTGCCGTGTCGGCGGCGGCGAACGACGGCAGCTCACGTTTCCTCCGCTGCGGGCCTTTCTGCCTCGCTGGTCTCCCGATGGTGGTTCGATTGCCTTTGTGGACATCTCCGAAGAGCACTGGAAGATTCGGGTGATCTCTGCTGAAGGCACCGGGTTGAGGCAGGTCTCCCCAGCTGATGAAGCCGCATCGGATCCGACCTGGTCGCCCGGCGGCGATCGCCTTGCCTTTGGCGGTATCGATATCACCCACGCTGACGAGCCTTCGAAATTCGCCATACGTGTGCTGGATCTCACCACCGGTCGACTCGCTACCCTGCCCGGTTCGACCGGGCTCTTTTCGCCGCGGTGGTCCCCCGACGGACGTCACATGGCGGCTATCAGCGCTATGGCCGAGCTGACGATTCTCGATCTCCTCGGCCAGAGTGCATTCACTCTCAGCGGCTTGAAGGTCGGCTTCCCGATCTGGTCGCATGCCGGCGACTTCGTCTATTTTCAGGATCGGACGGAGGCAAGAGTTCCGACGAGGATCCTCCGGCTGAGCCTGTCCAGTCGGAAGCTGGAAACGGTGGTACAAATGGAAGGCAGTGGGCGCTTGCCTCTCGGCACCTTTGCGTCATGGAGTGGATTGACCCCTGATGACGCCCCTCTGGTATCACGGGACATCAGCAGCCAGGAAGTCTACTCGGTGCGCTGGTAGCCGTTTTTTCCCAAATCGGGGTCTGACCCTGAAAATGCAATATTCAGGGTTGGGCCAAGGAAAGAACATGAAAGTCACGGTGAGGGCGCTCGGCGCATGGCTCATCCTGATCGCGGTTGAATTCATCCACGGCGCC